>NZ_CDWWEW010000016.1:0-6905 GCF_977966315.1 Frankia sp. CeRuru1 | reverse complement strand
GCTCATTGACTCCTCAGCCCAACTCCGGGGGGAGCCACACCTTCCGGGCCGGCACGGACACCCCCGCCCTGATAGCCCCGGCCCTGGTCCAGACCGGCATCCTCGAAAGACTGGGGGCTCCGATCGTGTACGAGACCTCGGAGATCTCCCGCGAGGACGCCGCGGTGTGGTCGACCGAACCGCTCACCGCACCGAGTCAGATCACCGGGACCGTCTCGGCGCATCTCACGGTCACCCCGTCCGCGAAGAGCGCGACGCTCGTGGCGCACCTGTTCGACGTCGACCCGGGTACCGGTAAGGCAAAAATCATCACCAGCGCGCCCTTCACCCTGCTCAACGACCGCGAGGGAGAGACGCGGACGATCGACATCCACCTGCAGCCGGCCGACTACCGCATCACGCCGGGCCGCCAGATACAGCTGGTCGTGGACACCAAGGACAGGTTCTTCGGCGACGCCACCGTCACCAACAGCAAAATCGAGATCTCGTCCACCGACGGCTCCTCGTCCTACCTGGACATTCCGCTCGGCGAGATTCCGCTCGAGAACGACTAGCCGACCGGATCCCACGGCGCACGCCTACCCGGGCCGGAACCGTGGTCGCGGTTCCGGCCCGGGCTCGCCCGGGTGCGGGTCGGCAGGATCGCGCCGCAGCCCGATGTGCTGGTCCATCGTGCGTCGTCGAGCTCAACTATGATTGCATCGTCCTCGACGGTATTGCGGTCTGTGATGGTCGGAGGTTTACATGGCGCCTGCGCCACGGTTTCATCGGGTCGCCGCACTGCAGCGGCGTTTCGTGGACCGCGAACCGGTGCTGGCGGCTTTCGCCGAAGAGTTGACCCATATAGGTGACGGTCCACGGGTCTTCAACGCCACCGGCGTGGGCGGTATAGGTAAGTCACGACTACTGCGCGAGTTGAAGGACCGGGCGGCAACCCGGTATCGAACTGCATCACTCGATCTGCAGGTGCACTCGTTGCGCCAGCAGGAAGAAGCACTGGCGGTGCTACGCAACGAACTGGGGTCGCAAGGGGTCCACTTCGATCGCTTCGACATAGCCTACGCAGTGCTGTGGCAGCGGCTACACCCACACCTGCGGTTGAACCGTTCGGAACTGGCATTCATCGACGAGAGTTCCATTCTCGCGGATATCGCCGACACGATGACCGGAATTCCGGTTTTCGGTACGGCCCGCGGCCTTGTCAAGCTGTTGGAGCGCGGCGGCTCCGACGTACGCCGCCGCCTGCGGGTGCGGCGCGATCCCACCCTGGCGACGCTCGACGACCTGCCGAACAGTGAGCTCGCCGACGCCGTCACGTTTCTGTTCGCTGAAGACCTTCGGGCCGCCAGCCAGGATAGACAGTATGTGATCATCATTGACAGCCACGAGGCCCTGGTACTGAGCCCGGTACGCACCGGACGGGCGCAACTCGCGGATGCCTGGCTACGTGATCTCGTGGCACAGCTCGACCGTGGCCTGGTGGTCATCGCCAGCCGGGAACCGTTGCGGTGGGAACTGACGGATCCCGAATGGGACGGCCTCATCGAGATGTGCGACATCGGCGGCCTTCCCATGGAAGCCCGGCTAGAACTCCTCGACACCGGCGGGATCACCGATCCGTTCCAGCGCCAGATAATTGCGGACGCCAGCGCAGGTCTCCCATTCTATCTGAACCTGGCGGTGGACACGCACCTACAGACCGGTGGGCGGGTCAGCGGCGCCCTCGTGTCCCAACAGGAGATCTTGGCACGCTTCCTTCAGCATGTCGCCCCGGAAGAAATTCGATCGCTGGAGGTCCTGAGCCCGGCACGAATCTTCGACTATGATATTTTCCGGATGCTGACGGCCACATTCCATCTCCCGGGGCATCGCATCTCCTGGGAATCCCTCACCGCATATTCGTTCGTCTACCCGGCAAACACCGCGCTGCGGTTTCATCAGCTCATGGCCGCCGCTCTGCGGGAACGGCTTTCTCCGGGCACTACCACCGACATCCACGCCCTGCTACAGGGACTGTGGGAGAACCGGGCCGACCAGGCGACCGGCCGGGACAGTGGCACTCATGCCGCCCGCGCCCTGCGAGAGGCCGCCTATCACGCCCTCCAGGGTCGGCAGATCAGCGGCGACAGCATCCTCGGCTATGCCGACCGCGCGGTTCGCCGTGGGGGACACAGCGCCGCCCAAGGCATCACCGAGGACCTGCGCGCCCGGCTCAACGACCAGCCCGACCACGACAACTTGCCCGAAGCGCTGCGCTGCCTGCAGGCTGAGGCAGCGATTCGCCTCGGCGACGCGGCCACGGTCACGGCGCTGGTTCCCGAACCGGTCACCGCTCTGGCCATCGACACAATGGTCGGCGCGCGGCTCGCCGTGGCCGCCGGACATGGGCGGCGCATCGCCGGTGAGACCCGGGCCGCGCTCGGCGCCTACACCCAGGTCTGGGACCGCGCCACGGGGGCATCCCGGCTGACCGCGGGCCTGTGGGCCGCCGACCTTCACATGGCCCAGGGCCGGTTCCGAGACGCGGAAGTACTCGCCACCGACCTGGGTGCGTCCGCTCCGGGGCAGGACGCCGAGTTCCACGGAGACGTGGCCCGGATGCGTCACCTCGCCCACCGGTTCGCGTTCGAGTTCGACGCCGCCGCCCGCTATCTCGACGAGGCCGCCGCCCACTACGCCGCGGCCGACAGCGTCCTCGGGTTGGCCAACATCCAGACCAACCGGGCCGAACTCCTCGCCTACACCCACCCTGCCGAGGCAATCGTCGAGGCAGGCCAGGCGATCGAGATCCAACGCGAGATCGGCGCCCATCACGAGCTCGGCAAGGCGTATACCGCTCTCGCTGTCGGGCAGCTCCGATGTGGTCAACTCGACGAGGCCGAGACCTCCCTACGGTCCGCGTGCGCCGCCCTCGACGGGGTCGGGTATCGCTCCGGTCGAGCCCGCGCCGAGTTCTACCGCGCCTTGGTCCATGCTCGCCGGGGTCAGCTCGACGAAACGGTTTCCTCGCTCCAGTGGACAGTCCGCGAGCTGGAAGCAGCCGACGTCTACCCGACGATCATCCTCTGCTCGGCGCACGCACTGTCCATCCTCGGCATCGATGACGAGCAGGTGACCGCCGCCGCGAGCCGGGCACGGGCAGGAATCCAGCCGTTCGGCACGCTTACCGATCTTGACGCCCGCATTGAGGACTTCGTCGCCGACCTGCTCGACGGGCACACGTGGCGGCCCGACGAGCTGTACCGGCAGGCGGTCAGGCGCCCCGATGCCGCGTCGGGTTTCTACAACCACAACATCCGGATGGGCACGCCGACCGGAGACGTGATTGTCCGTATCCCGATTCCGGGCAGCGACATCATGGACCTGATGATCTGGCCGGAAGGGGATGTGCTGCGCGCCATCCGCGGGACCGTGACCCACGCGCCCCGTCTGCTCTACGCCCGCATGCAGCCCCGCTACCAGATCGTGGAATTCCTTCCCGGTCAGCTCCTCGATAACACCGCACCACGCGGCACCCGCGTTCCCGACCACGTCATCGGCGACGTCGTGGAGCTCTTCGGGCAGCTCGGCCTCATCCCGCGCGAACGCCTGCCGCAATCGCCGCCAGGCTGGCCGGCGGACGGGCGGACCGCCGACTTCGCCCGCAGCCTGTCCGCTGTCACCGCAGGCGTGCATTCCCGGTTCCTCCCCGACTTCGGCGATCTGTACGCCGAGTTCGGCATCCCCATCGACGCGCTCACCGAGATCAACAGTCGATGGACGACGCTGCACCCGCGGCCTTTCCGCCTCCTCCACACCGACATCCACCGCAAGAACATCATCATCTCGGATGGCCAAGCCTACTTCCTCGACTGGGAACTCGCCCTGTGGGGCGATCCGGTCTATGATCTTGCGGTCCACCTGCACAAGATGAGCTACCAGCCCGACGAGTCAGCCGCACTCATCCATGGGTGGACCTCCGTTGTCAACGGTCCGGCCGCCGAGGGATGGCAGTCAGACCTCGACACCTACCTCTCCCACGAACGGGTGAAGTCCGCCATCGTCGACACCGTCCGCTACACGAAAATCATCACCGAGGGAAACCTCACCCGTGATGACACACATGCATTCATCGACAAGCTCGTCGGGAAACTCGCCACCGCGCATGCCGTACTCAGCAACCGAGTGACCATCGACCACGAGGCCGCCGCAGCCCTCATACAGCGGTGGGCCGGCAGACGCCGATAGCCAGCCCAGCGAGAACGGCCAGGTGTCCGCGCGGCTCGACATCAGTGGAGTCCACGGACGTGCCGTACGGGGAGTAAGGGATGGCCTGCGACGATGCATGATCGCGTGGCGGCCGAGTTTTGGGGAGCCAGTCACGGTTCAGGGACCGCAGACCGTACTCAGCTCCCCCAAATTCGCCGGCCTGCATGCCTGCATGCCCGCATGCCCGCCGACCGCCCTCCATCTCGACTTTCTCCCCGACGGCGGCGTGTTCCTCTGCGCCGACTGCGAAACCCCGTTCGGCGCGCGCGTCGTCCCGGTGTCTCTCTACGGCTGGGTTTCCCGCCGGTCGGCGCGGAACTGGTCGATGACCACGGTGAACTGGCCGTTGACCGTGACGTCGGTGATGCCGGAGAACAAGGCACCGGTTCCTGGCAGCGCCACGACCGTACGGACACAGACGACGAACGACGCGCCTGGCTCCAGGGTTGCCGCGCCGTCCCCGGGATCCCCCGCACCACAGTCGGCGCCCTCGGGAGCAAATCGGACCTGTGGCGCGCCGGGGACGCCCTGGTCGGCGAGGGCGAGCTGCGCGGCGAGCCGCGCCCGGTCCATGCCCTGCGTCTCGCTGCCCGCGGTGGCGAACGCCCGCCCGGCCTCCCGGGCGGCCTGGGTCACCCCGAACGCCGCGCGCTGCACCGCGAAGACGCACAGGAACAGGTAGACGAACGGGACGAGCAGCACGACGGACAATCCAACGAATTCGATCATCGCCGAACCGTCGTCGGCCCCGGTCGCCGGGCCTGCCCGTTCGGGCCAGACAACGCGGCCTATGCGACCAATGCGACCGACGCGGCGCACGGAAGCCACGCAACCTGTCCTGATCATCAGGATCGTCCGCGGCACGGAGCGCAGGGCCGCCCGCGCGATCCGATCTCCCGCCACGACACCCCTCGTCACGGCAGTTCCTTGAGTGCGTGGCCCTTCACCGTGATCGTGATGCCGTCGCCCAGTGGGACTAGGACGAGCGGCACGGCAACCCGGCAGGTGACCTCCGCGAGCGGCGTGCCACCCGGCCCGTCGACCTGCGCCCCGGTGCAGACGGCGTCGGACCGTCCCGGGATGGTCCGCTCGATGAGGGCCTGGGCGTAGGGACCGCCCTCGCTCGCCGGCACGCCGAGGTTGGCCGCGTGCCTGGCTCCCTCGGCAGCGTCCGCCGCGAGCGTGTTGCGGATGTGCAGCACCAGACCGACCTGGATGATCCCCAGGATCAGGAAGAGCAACAACGTCCCCACCAGGATGAACTCGACGACGGCCGATCCGCCGTCAGCCGCGTCCGAGCCGTCCTCGACGCCGTCCTCGACGCCGTCCTCGACCGCGTCCGGTCGCTGCCCGGTCCCCCGGGGGCCGCCGTCGATCCCGTCCGGCCCCGCGGCGGCCGCGAGCTCAGCCGCCACCGCCGATACCCGACACCGAGTTGATGGCCGAGGTGAACAGGTTCTGCAGGGCGGGCGTCGCCAGGGTGGCGATCGCGACCACCAGCGCCGCCGTCATGACGGTTATCATGACCCAGCCGGGGACGTCCCCCCGGTCGCGATCATGGCAGCCGCCCGATGCGACGGCTGACCGCCAGGCCCGCCATCTCGCTTTCATGGCCTGCCCTGTTCGTCCCATGTCTCCTCCTTTAGGCTGGCTGATCCGACCTCGCCGGACGGGCGCGTCCACCTGCGGGCGGCCACCTGCGCGCCCCCGGGCACTCACTGCGCGATCACGGTGAAACTCACCAGGGCCGGGTAGAAGGCAAAGATCACGGTCGTCGGCAGGACGAGGAACACGACCGGGATCATCATCGCGATCTCCTTGCGGCCACCAGCCTCTAGCAGCTGCCGCTTGCCCGCCTCACGCGCGTCAACGGCCTGCGCGCGCAGGATGTCCGCCAGCGGCGTCCCCCGTTCGATCGCGACCGCCATCCCGTCGACGAACCGCACCAGGGGTGCCAACGCCGTGCGCGCCGCGATGCCCTCCAACGCCTGCACGAGGGTGGCCCCGGCGCGGGCGTCGGCCAACGCGAGCCGCAGCTCGTGCCCAAGCTCGCCGTGGGTCAACCGGCTGACCCGCTCCAGCGCCCCGATGGCCGACTCCCCCGCGGTCACCGCGAGCGCCAGCAGCTCGGCGATCGTCGGGAACTCCAGCAGCATCCGGTCCTCGCGCTCGGAGATCGCCCGCGACAGCCAGTAGTCCCGGGCCACCACCCCACCGGCCGTGCCGGCGACGATCAGTGCGACACTGACCAGGGCCGGCGGGCCGACGCCGAGCAGCGCGCGCAGCGCCAGCAGGAGGGCGCCGATCAGCGCCCCGCTGGCCGCGCAGATGACCTGCTGGACGCGGAACTCCTCGATGCTGGTCCGTCCGCCGGCCTGGGTCAGCCGGCGTCGCAGGGCGGCCCGGCCCCCCAGGAAACGGTCGAGCCGACCGGCGGCGTCCGCGAGTAACGGGCGCGCGAGCGCCTCGACCGCGGCGAGACCCGGCCGCGGCACCCCCCGCGGCCGGTCCTCGAGCAGCCTCGAGGGTGTGGGGGTGTCCCGCAGGTAGGGATCGATTCGGTCAGCGAGGTGGATGCGCCGGGCCCGGGGGGAGCGGTAGACGATGATGACCAGGCCCAGCCCGACGAGGAACCCGATCAGCGCACCGCTGGCGAC
>NZ_CDWWEW010000015.1:0-30692 GCF_977966315.1 Frankia sp. CeRuru1 | reverse complement strand
AGCTGGGTCAGAACAGCGGCACGCTTCCGCTCTCGGACTGGCCGAGCCGGTGGCAGGTGTCGCTGTCGCGCAGGTAGCCGAAGGAGAAGGCCTGGGCGCGTTGACGGGGGGTGCCGTGGGCGTCGGGGGCGGAGGCCGCCTCCTGGTCGAACCAGCCGCTGTCGCGGGTGTCGCCGATGCTGTAGAACAGCAGCGCGCCCTGCAGCGCGTCGGTGAACGCGATGCGCTTGGCGTCGTGCGCGCTCTTGGCCTGGCGGCCGGCGAAGCAGTCGGCCTGGTTCTCCTCCGCGCGCGACACCACGCCGATCGTCCCGCCGATCCGGTCGCCCCGATGACCCAGCTCGTGCATGATCACAAAAAGCGGGTAGGACGCTCCACCCGCCTGGAACAGCTCCGTCATGAAGTCGACGCTGTAGGCGACGGTGTCGTCGAGCTGGCAGTACAGTGCGTTGCCCGCGAACTGCTTGGGATCGTCCACCTGCGCGCCGCAGGCGTCCTGCGGAACCTGGCCGTCCCGGTAGGGGACGAACCGCGGCGGTGTCCACGCGTCGCCGAGCTCGCCGTGCCAGAAACTGTTCGTGCCGCCTGGGCAGCCGACCGGTTCGGAGAGGAGTTTCTCGACCCCGGCGAGGTCGGTCACCCTGCCCCCGCACTCCCCGGCGGCCGCGATCGGCACCGCCGATGTGCTCACCGATGTCCCAGCCGCGGCCGTGTCCCCCGCGGCCGCGTCCGCCGCGGAGGAACCGTTGCAGCCGGTCAATACCCCGACGGACACGACGATCGCGGCCAACGCCGCCCAGATGACCCGCACGAGGCATCACCGTAGAGGCCCGCCCCGGTGCGTGGAACCCGACGTCGTCACCCTGACAGGCGCCGACGCCCTGACCTCGCCTAACCGCCGGTCGACGGCCCGGCCGCAGGCCCCGATGGGCGCCCATCGGTGGAACCGGGTGAACCGGGTGAACCGAGTGAACCGGGTGAACCCGCCCGCGCCCGTCAGGCCACCGGCCACGAGGCAGGGGGGCGGTCCGGGGGCCGTCAGGCGAACAGCTCGCGGATGTCGTCGGCGTCGAGCGTCGAGCTGAACACGTCACCGTCGTCCATGACGCTGGAGAACAGCCGCGCCTTCCGGTCCTTCATCGCCATCACCTTCTCCTCGATCGTGTCCCGGGCGACGAGGCGGTAGACCATGACGTTGCGGGACTGCCCGATGCGGTGCGCCCGGTCCACCGCCTGTTCCTCGGTTGCGGGATTCCACCACGGATCGAGCAGGAAACAGTAGTCGGCCTCGGTCAGGTTCAGGCCGAACCCGCCGGCTTTCAGGCTGACGAGAAAAACCGGGGCCGACCCCGTTTTGAACCGCTCGAGCACGGTGGACCGGTCACGGGTCCGGCCGTCGAGGTAGCAGTGCTCCACACCGAGGGCGGACAACCGTTCGCGTACCTTGCCGAGAAACCCGGTGAACTGGCTGAAGACCAGGGCCCGGTGACCACTGTCGACGACGTCGGTAAGCTGCTCGAACAGAGCATCGATCTTGGCGCACGGCAGGTCCCCGTGGTGGTCGTCCACCAGGCCGGCGTGCAGGCTGAGCTGGCGCAGCAGGGTCAGCGAGCGCAGGATCGTGAAGCGGTTGCGGTTCATGTCGTCGACCAGGCCCAGCACCTTCTGCCGTTCCCGTTGCAGGTAGGTCTGGTAGAGCCTGCGGTGCCGCGGGTGCAGGTCCACCTCCAGGACCTGTTCCTGCTTCGGCGGGAGCTCGGGCGCGACCTGTTCCTTGGTGCGGCGCGTCATCAGCGGCCTGATCCGCCGTCGGAGCTGGGCGAGCAGCTCGACGTCGTTCTGCTTCTCGACCGGCCGGGCGTAGTAGTCGCGGAAGCGGGTCGGGTTCGGGAACAGGCCGGGTGCGGTCACCGACAGCAGCGACCACAGCTCCATCAGGTTGTTCTCCATCGGGGTCCCGGTGACGGCCAGTTTGAACGGCGCCGGCAGCAGCCGGGCGCACCGGTAGGCCTTCGACTGATGATTCTTGATCATTTGGGCTTCGTCGAGGATCAGCCCCGACCAGGCCAGGCTCGCGTACTCCTCGTGCTCGAGGCGGAAGAGCGTGTACGAGGTGATTACCAGGTCGGCGCCCGACACCGCCTCGTCGAGGGCCTCGCCGCGGCGCCGCTGCGTGTCGGAGATCGCCACCGTTCGCAGCCCGGGCGCGAACTGGGCCGCCTCCGCGGCCCAGTTCGACACGACGCTCGTCGGCGCGACGACGAGGAACGGCGCGAGCTCGGGATCGGCCTGCCGGGCGTGGCAGACCAGTGCCAGCGTCTGCAGCGTCTTTCCCAGGCCCATGTCGTCGGCGAGCACCCCGCCCAGCCGGTACTTCCACAGGAACGCCAGCCACCGGAAACCGTCGAGCTGGTAGGAGCGCAACGTCGCCGCGAGCGTCGCCGGCGGCTCCTGTTCGAGCTGGCCCTCGGCCCCCAGCTCCAGCAGCCCCGTCACCTGCTGGCGCCACGACCGCGCCTGGCGCTCGACCACACCGAGCCCGGCGAGCTCCTCCCACAGCCCGACCTGGAACCGACTGATCCGCAGCGGACCGCCGGGTGCGTCCTGTAGCGCCCGCGCCTCCTCGATCAGCCGCCGCAACGTCTGCAGCTCGGGCTTCTGCAGGCTGAAGTAGGCGCCGTCGGCGAGGAGCAGGTGCGACTGCCCCTGACTCAGCGCCAGGAAGACGTCCGTGAACGGTACCTGCCGGCCCTCCACGGTGACGGTGACCCCGAGATCGAACCAGTCGGTCTCGCCTACCACGTCGTCGGTGGACAGGCCGATGAGCAGCGAGTCGCCGGCCTCCCGGTAGGCCGCCGGGTCACCGCTGACCTCGACGGCCACCCCGGGCCGGTCCGTCAGCAACGGGAGCAGCTCCGTCGTCGCGCGCATCGTGTCGACGCCGCGCAGCCGCACCCGTGGCCGCAGACCGGAACCCTGGTCACCGGCAAGCAGGGCGGCCGTGCCGGAGGGCAGATCCAGCGCCGCCAGCACGTCCCGCAACGCGTCCTGCTCCTGGCGCGGATCCCGCAACCCGTCCGGTTCCGCGGCGGGCAGCATCGTGCCGGGCGGCGTCGCGGCGGGCAGCATCGTGCCGTCCGGTTCGGTGCCGTCAGGCTCCGTCGCGTACAGCGGCACGTGGATCCGCTCGCCGCCGACCTCGTAGGCCCATCCCCAGGTGAGGTCGAGCTCGTGGTCGTCACCGTAGGAGGCGTGCAGCACCAGGGCTGGCGGCGGCACCTCCGGCGGCTCGAAGGAGCCGTCGCTGGACACGACGGGGGCCAGGCGCCGCAGGCGCGGGTAGAACTCCGTGCGGAAGCGGGACTCCTCGCTGCGGGGCACCCGCAGGCTCCGGTTCCCGACCGCCATCCGCTGCAGCCGTGGCGGCACCGGCTGGGCGAGCCGCGCGAGCCGGACGTGCCAGTCCCGATGGTCGTCGGAGGCCAGGACCTCCGCCCGGTCGACGTACACGACGCCATGGCCCTCGCGGCCGATGAACGAGAACACGGCGGCGTCCGTCGCCATCCCGCCGAGGCGGAGCAGGGGAGCCACGACCAGCGACTTCGTGCTCTCGTCCCGGGTGACGTTCAGGCACAGCTCCGCGGAACCGTACCGGCTCACGTCGCCGAGCTTCTTGCGGGCATGCACGAACCGGAGGCCGACCGCCTCGGCCTCGTCGAGCATCGGCCAGAGCTGCCGGCTTTCGAACGCGCAGAGATCGAGTCGTTTCGTGCCGCCGGAAGAGTAGGAGGAGTAGTACGAGTACCCGTACCGCTCGTCATGGGCCCGGTACACGGCGAAGAACTCCTGCAGCAGCCGTACCTGCGGCTGCTGGTACTCGCGGGTCTGGTACGCCGCGTTGAGGGCGTCCCACCCGATGGCGTTGACCCAGCCGTTCCGGCCCGGCTGCACCAGCCGGGCCGTGACCCGCAGGCCCAGCTCGGATCCGCCTCCGTGGGCCGGCGGATCCGCCGTGAAGCTCAGCTCGACGGCCAACGGCGTCGTCCCGGCGGCCCCGCCGTGCCCGCCATGGCCGCCGCCGACGGCGGGCGAGGAACCCAGCAGCTCTCCCAGGTCCTCGGTCCAGGCAGCCGACCGGGGCTGAGCCGACCGGGGCTGAGCCGACCGCGGGGAGGACTGAGACCGCTGAGACCGCGGGGAGGACCCGGACCGCCGCGCCGATGGGCTGGGGGCCGCCGCCGCACCCGTTGCCGCGCTCGCCGTGGCCGTCGCGCCTGTCGTGGCCGTCAGCACCAGCGCCACGACGTGCTTGCAGTCGACGCCCACCGGGCAGGTGCACGAGCCGTACTGGAACGTCCAAGAGGACGGACCGTCACCCGAGAACTGCGCGCTCGTCGCGTAAACCTCGCCGCCGCTCCCGCGCACCCGGCCCCGGAGGGTGTTCTCGTCGGGGTCCCAGTCGATCTTCGTGACCGCGCTCTGCTGGGCGTAGTGCACACCTCTGACATACGAACGTTCGCCGACAACTGTCCGGAGACCGGCGGTGCCGGGCCCCTGCCACGACACGGAGAGCATGCCGCCAAGGTAGCAGGCGGTGACAGGAGGTCGCCAAGCGGGTCAACGTGACCGCCGGTAGGAGAGGAAACCCGGTAGGAGAGGAAACTAGGAACGGAACGGCTTCAGGGGCCGAGGAGGAACCGTGCAGACTTTCACATTGAGTGACTTCGGCGACAGGATGCTATTGCATCAATCCTGATTCAGGAGATGAAGATTTCGGAGCGGTCGGAGCGGTCGGAGCGGTCGGAGCGGTCGGAGCGGCGTTCGCCGTCGCGGATGCCACCTTGAGCCTGACACGAGCGCGTCTCACGGGCTCAGCTACTCGGCGGGTTCGTGATCGTCGCGCCGCAGCCGCCAGCCGCGGCCCCGTTCGCGCTCGCGCCAGAATGCGGCGTACCGCCCGTCCCGGGCCAGGAGCTCATCGTGCCGACCGCACTCGACGACCCGGCCGCCGTCGAGGACGGCGATCTGGTCGGCGCGGACGATCGTGTCCAGCCGGTGGGCGATGATCAGGACGGTGCGGTCGGCGGCGAGCTCGGCCAGGGCGGCGTGCACGGCGGTCTCGTTCTCGGTGTCGAGGGAGGCCGTGGCTTCGTCGAGGAGCACGATCGGCGCGTCCTTACACAGCGCGCGGGCGATGGCGACGCGTTGGCGTTCGCCGCCGGACAGCAGCTGTCCGCCCTCGCCGACGCGACTGGCCCAGCCATCCGGGAGCCGGGCGACGATGGAGTCCACCCGGGCGCGGTAGGCGGCGTCGCGGACCTGCTCCGGGGCCGCGTCCGGGTTACCGAAGCGGATGTTGTCCTCGACGGTGCCGTCGAGCAGGTAGACGTCCTGGAACACGAACGCGATGTGGTTGAGCAGCTCGGCGCTGGTGAGATCGCGGACGTCGACGCCGCCGACGCGCACCGAACCGGAGCCGGCGTCGTAGAAGCGGGCGATCAGCTTGGTGACGGTGGTTTTCCCCCCGCCGGAGGGTCCGACGAGCGCGGTGGTTCGCCCGGCCGGGATCGTCAGCGTCAGCCCGCTCAGCACTTCGGGGCCCTGCGTCTCGGGACCGGCGGGGTAGGCGAAGCGGACATCGGTGAGTTCGATCCCGGCATGGCCGATCCGGCGGCCGGTCGTGGGTTCCGGGAGCGGCTCGACCGCCAGGAGCTCGTCGACCCGCTGGGCCGAGGCCTGGGCGGAGCGCAACGCGGCGCTGAGCCCGACCAGCGCGTCGAGCGGGCGGAGCAGGCTGATGCCCAGGACGACGAGGGCGGTCATCCGGGTCGGGCTGAGGCCGTGATGGGTGGTCAGCGCGAGGCCGGCGAGGAACAGGGCCGTGAAGGCCAGCTGGATACCGAGCTCGCCGAGGTATTCGCCCGGCAGGGAGCCGACGATCTCGCGCCGCGCCGCGCGGTGCTGGGCGGCCAGCGCCTCGTCCAAGGCGGCCTGGCCAGCGGCGCTGTGACCGGTGGCCCGCAGCGTCGGCTGGGCGCCGGCGAACTCGACCAGCCGACTGCCGGCCTCGGCCGTGGCGGCGTGGTTGGCCGCCTCGGTGCGTTCGGTGAGGCGGCGACCGACCGAGAGCGCGGCGAGCACGACCGGGACGGCCAGCAGCGCGGCGAGCCCGATCCGCCAGTCGAAGCTGAGCAGGAACGCCCCGATCGTGAGCGGGGTCAGGACCGCGCCGATCAAGGCCTCGGCCAGGAAGACGGTGGTGGCCACCCGAGAGACGTCGCCGATGATTAGTTGTGGGATCTGCCCGGCCGCCGGCCCGTCGAACCAGCCCAATGGCAACGCCAGAAGCTTGTCGCCGATGCGCGCGTACAGGGCGCGCCGCCAGGCCGAGGACAGTCGCAACGCCCGCGACCCGAGGTAGTAGTGGGCGAACCAGCCGGTCGCCGCCGCGGCCGTGAGCGGGATCAGCCACCACGCTGCGGTGGCCGTACGGCCGTCGATCAGGGCGGTCAGCAGCGGGACGAGTACTCCGAAGGCGACGCCCTCGCTGACGGCGTAGCCGGCCACCGCCACCAGGTACCGCGCCAGCGGCCGGTGCTGGCTGGCCGGGACGAGGCCGCGCAGGTGGCCGGTCATGCTCGGCCGCCCTGCTGGGCCCGCCAGAGCTGGGCGTAGCGCCCGTCGGCGGCGAGTAGCTCGTCGTGCCGGCCGTGCTCGATCAGGCGCCCGTCGTCGAGGACCAGGATCTGGTCGGCCTCGGTGATCGTGTACAGGCGGTGCGCGATCACGAGCAGGGTCCGGCCGGCGGCCAGCTCGGCCAGTGCGTCCTGGATCGCGGCCTCGGAGTCGGGGTCGGCGAACGCGGTGGCCTCGTCGAGGAGCACGATCGGTGTCCCGGCCAGCAGGGTACGGGCGATCGCGACCCGCTGCGCCTCCCCGCCGGAGAGGTGGGCGTCCTCGCCGGCCACCGAGTCGTAGCCGCGCGGCAGGGCGAGGACGCGGTCGTCGACGGCGGCCGCGCGGGCGGCGACGCGCACCGCCGCCTCGGACGCATCCGGGACGGCCAGGGCGATGTTGTCACGGATCGAGCGACGCAGCAGGACGACATCCTGCAGCAGGAATCCGACGTGGCGGTAGAGGTCGTCCCGGTCGATGTCGCGCAGGTCGGCTCCGCCTAGCCGGATGGCGCCCCCGGTGACGTCGGCGAAGCGGGCCAGCAGCATCGCGAGCGTCGACTTCCCGGCTCCGGATGGCCCGACCAGCGCCGTCACCGTGCCTGGCCGTAGCGTCGCGCTCACCCCCCGCAGGACTTCGTGACCGTCCGGGTAGCTGAAATGAACGTCGTCGATCTCGACCGTCAGCGGGGTGCCCACCGGGCGGGCGCGGCCGGGCTCGAGGACGGGCTGCCGGGGCTCGTGCAGCAGGCCGCCGATGCGGGCCGCCGCGTCCCGGGAGCGCTCGCGCAGGTCCTGGGCCAGGTAGATCGGCGTGATCTGCTCGAACAGCCCGACCCCGAGCAGCGTGAAGGCCACCAGGTCCACCGGGTCACTCCACCCGGCCGCGACCAGTCCGGTGCCGACGGCGGTGACCGCGAACACGATGGTCGCCGGGGCCACCGTCGCCCGGGCGACGCCGCGGGGCCGGAGGAAGATGCGCTGGGCCTGCTCGTCGGCGTCGGCGTACTCGGCCGCGGCGGCGGCGAACCGGGGAGCGCCCCGGCCGCCGGCGAACGCCTTGACGACGCTGATGCCCCGAACCGTCTCGAGCACGGCCGCGGTCAGCTCGTTGTTGGCCGCACCGATCCGGCTGACCTGGTCGGTCGCGCGGACCGCGAGCCGCAGGCGGATCGCCTGGGCCGCGCTGACGAGCGCCACCGTGACGAGCGCCAACGGCCAGTCGACCCAGAGCAGGTAGCCGACCACCACCGCCGGGCCGGCCACGGCCGAAGCCAGGTCCCCGCGGGCGTGGGCGACCGCGTGGTGCAGCGTCGCCACGTCGTCCTGCACCGTCGAGCGCACCCGGGCCGAGACCCCGCCGGCGAACCAGCTCAGCGGTAACGCGCTCACCTGCTCGGTCAGGCGGCGGCGCAGCAGGTAGGCGAGGTCCGCGTCGGCCAGGTGGCTGAGCAGGCTCGCCGCGGCGTACAGCGCGAAGCGCGCCACGAGCAGGCCGGCCGCGAGCCACGCCAGCGGCCATACCGGCTGCCCCGCTCCGCTCAGCAGCCGGCGCGCGATCTCCACCAGCACCACCGCTGGGGTGATCGCCAGCACCGTGGCCAGAGCTTGCAGCCCGGCCGCCAGCGTGATCCGACCTCGGACGGGACGCCGCAGCTCGGCTAAGTCGAGCGCGGCGGTGCCGGCCGCCATCACCGCCCGGCCGGGCGGGGGACCGACAGCGCCCCGAGACCGCTGTCCCAGGCGGATCGGGGAGTGGCGTGGCCCGTCTCGAGCGGGGTGCCGCCGCCCTCGCCCGCGGGGGTTGCGGCGCGGTCGCGCCGCTCGGCCATCGAGCGCACGAGCTCGCCGGCCCGCACGGCGACGTTGGAGAGCAGGGTCGAGGAGATGCCGTGGGAGTGTTCGGTCGCGCCGAGCACGTACAGGTCGACGTGGACGCCGGGCGCCGTCGCCAGCCGGTAGTCGCGGTCGAGCGCCACGTGGCCGGCCGGGTCGGTCTGGCAGTGCCGGGCCATCGTGCCGAGGAGCTGGCGTGGATCCCGCGAGCGGTACCCGGTGGCGAAGACAATGACGTCCGCCTCTATTTTTTCCCGCGTGCCGGTCGGCATGAACTCGACGTCGGCGGCGACGCCGTCGGTGAGCTGACGCAGCTCGACGAGCCGGGACGCGCGCATGATGCGCAACCGTTCCCGGCCTTGCATCTTCTCCTGGTAGACACGGCGGTAGAGCTCGTCGATGAGGTCGATATCGACCACCGAGTAGTTCGTGCTCCGATGATAGGTATTGAGCATGTCCTTCACCGGCGGCGGCGCGGCGTAGAAATCGTCCACTGCGGACGGGTCGAAAATCTGGTTCGCGAACGAGCTGTTGTCCGCCGGGCTGTAACCGTACCGCGAGAAGACGGCCACGACTTCAGCCCGCGGATACTTCGTGTGCAGGAATTCGGTCACCTCGGCCGCGCTCTGCCCGGCCCCGACCACGACGAACCGGTCGCGCACCGGCGATGGCAGGTTCGCGACCCGGCTGAGCAGGTCGTGGTTGTGCCAGACCCGTTCGGACAGCTCGATGCCGGCTGGCGCCGTCGGCTCGAGCCCGACGGCGATGACGACGCCGCGGGCCCGGCGGACGACCGTCTCCCCGGTCGTCCCCCGCACCCCGACGACGTCCACCATCCGGACCTCGCCGTCGACGGTGACCGGCCGGATGTCGACCACCCGCGTGTCGTACTCGACCAGGTCATCCAATCGGCGGGCGGCCCATTCCAGGTAGTCGTGGAACTCTTGGCGCAGCGGGAACATGGTCTTGTAGTTGATGAAGTCAACCAGGCGGTCCCGCTCATGCAGGAACGACAGATAACTGAAATCGCTGGCCGGATTCCGCAGGGTTACCAGGTCCTTGAGGTAGGATACCTGCATCGTGGCCCCGTCGAGGAGCATTCCCCGGTGCCAGCCGAATCGGGGCTGGCGCTCCAGAAAAGACACCCTCAGCGCCGCCGCCGGGGAAACGCGCGCGTTGTGCTCCGTCACGGCGATCGCCAACGCCAGGTTCGAAGGGCCGAAACCGATTCCGACGATGTCCCGAATGCCGATGTCCGTGGACGCCGGACCTCTCACCACACCCGATCCTCCGGTCCCTGGGCGCGCCGCCCTTTCCCGTCGGTAACGAGAAGCGTACGCTAATCTGGTAAAGTAAGCCTTACCTATATTCTGGGGTGACCTCCCTGGGTGTCAAGCACGCTCCGGCGGTGCCATCGGCCGGGCCCGCGGCCGCCCCTGACTAGACCCCGGCTGGCTGGACCCCGGCTCGCGCTACCGGCGCCGGGCGGCCGCTGGACGTGACCGTGAAGTCAGGTTAGGCTCTCCATAGGTAACTTAACCTATCCTTACAAATTTCGCCAGATTGTGAGGCGGGCGGTGCGAGCTGTCGCGGAGGCGGAGGCGGAGGCGCCGCGCCCGCCCGATCCGGCGGCAGCGGCCCTGCCCGGCCGGCGGCAACGGCGGCAAGGGGGCTCGCTCGTATCACGGAGAGTGCGTGTTTGCGGCCTGCTAGTGACGTCGCTCGCGCTGGTCGGGATGTGCGTCCTCAGCGTCTGGGTCGGCGCCAACCACCTGCCGTTCACCGTCGTGTGGCGGGTCCTGTGGCACGACGACGGCTCGTCCGCCGCGCTGGTCGTGCACAACCTGCGGATACCGCGCACGCTGCTCGGCCTGGTGGTCGGCGCCGCACTCGGCGTGGCCGGGGCCCTCAGCCAGGCGTTGACCCGCAACGATCTGGTCGAACCGGGGATGCTCGGGGTCAACATCGGCGCGTCGGCCGCCGTCGTCGTCGGCATCTCGCTCTTCGGCGTCACGAGCCCGAGCGGCTACGTGTGGTTCGCGCTCGCCGGCGCCGCCCTGACCGCGGTCGCCGTGTTCATGATCGGCGCGACCGGCCGCGCAGCGACGACGCCGGCGACCCTGGTGGTGGCGGGCGCGGCCGCCGCGGCCGTCCTCGGCGCGTTCGTCAACGCCGTGCTGCTGATCGACACCAAGACGTTCGACCAGTTCCGGCACTGGGACGTCGGCTCGCTGGCGGCGCCGGGATCGACCGGGCTGCGGGCGACGGCGCCGTTCATGGCGGCGGGACTCCTGCTCGCCCTCCCCCTTGCCCGCCCGTTGAACGCGCTCGCGCTGGGTGACGAGGCCGCCCGCGGCCTGGGTGTCCGCCTTCACCGGGCCCGGATGCTGGGCGCGCTCGCGGTCGTCCTGCTCTGCGGCGGGGCGACCGCCGCCGCCGGGCCGATCAGCTTCGTCGGCCTGGCCGTGCCGCACGCCGCCCGCGTGATCGCCGGACCGGACAACCGCTGGGTCCTGCCCTACTCCGCCATGCTGGCCCCGATCCTGCTGGTCGGATCGGACCTGGTCGGACGGGTGATCATCGCTCCAGGTGAGCTGCAGGTGGGGATCATCACGGCCTTTGCCGGAGCTCCGGTGTTCATCGCGTTGTGCCGCCGCGCGCGGCTGGGCCGGGCGTGACCGGCATCGCGCCGGCCGGCCCGGTCGACCGTCCCGCCGCCGGCGCCCTCCCGCCGTCGCGGCGTCCCCGGGTGGCCCGGTTCGGCGCCGACGCGGTGTCCGTCCGGATCTCCCCCCGCGCCGTCGCGGTGAGCGCCGGCTTCACCCTGGTGATCGTGGCCGTCGGCGTCGCCACGCTCACCACCGGGGACTACCCGATCCCGGTGGGTGACGTCGCCCGCGCCCTGCTCGGGCACGGCGACGGCGGCACGGACTTCGTGGTCAACACCCTGCGGCTACCGCGCCTGCTGACCGGGCTGCTGGTCGGCGCCGCGCTGGCCCTGTCCGGATCGATCTTCCAGAGCGTCTCGGGCAACGTGCTGGGCAGCCCGGACATCCTCGGCTTCACCACCGGCTCGGCCACCGGGGCGATCATCGTCCTGCTGGTCCTGCGCGGGGACGCCGCCGGGGCGTCGCTGGGCGCGTTGGTCGGCGGGGCCGCGACCGGCGCGGCGGTCTACACGCTGTCCTACCGGCGCGGGCTGGCCGGGCCGCGGCTGGTCCTGATCGGCATCGCGGTCGCGGCGCTGCTCAACGCGGTCAACTCCTACCTGATCACCCGGGCGGCGCTGGCCGACGCGGTCGCCGCGCAGATCTGGCTGATCGGCAGCCTGGACAGCCGCGGCTGGGCCCAGGTCCGGCCGCTGGCCCTGGCCCTGGTCATCCTGACGCCGATCGGCCTCTACCACGGCCGCCGGCTGGCCTACCTGGAGCTGGGGACGGACACCGCCAAGGCGCTCGGGGTGGGCGTCGAACGCTGCCGCCTCACGCTGATCGCGGTCGCGGCGGCGTTGGCCGCGGTCGCGACGGCCGCCGCCGGGCCGGTCGGCTTCGTGGCGCTGAGCGCGCCGCCGCTGGCCCGCTGGCTCACGGCGGCCTCCGCGCCGCCGCTGGTCTCGACCGCGCTGGCGGGGGCGGCACTGGTGACGGTCGGTGACCTGGCCGCCCAGCGCCTGTTCGCCCCGACCCAGCTCCCGGTCGGGGTGGCGACCGGCGCCATCGGCGGGGTCTACCTTGCCGTCCTGCTGATCCGGCAACGGCGGCGGGCGTGACGCCGCATCGGGGCGCGTGGCGCCCACCGGCGGACGGGACCGAGCCGATGACGGAGGACGCCCCATGACGCGGCTGAGCGCGCGCGGCCTCACCTTGGCCTACGACCACCGGGTGGTGGCCCGCGAGCTGGGGATCGACATCCCGGACGGGGCGTTCACCGTCATCGTCGGACCGAACGCCTGCGGCAAGTCGACGCTGCTGCGCGCGCTGGTCCGCCTGCTGCGGCCGAAGGCGGGCGCGGTGCACCTCGACGGCGCGCTGATCTCGTCGTACTCGACGAAGGAGGTCGCGCGCCGGCTCGGCCTGCTGGCCCAGTCCGCGACCGCGCCGGCCGGCATCACCGTGGCCGATCTGGTCGCCCGCGGCCGCTACCCGCACCAGCGGCTGCTGCGCCAGCGGTCGCGGGAGGACGAGCGGGTCGTGGCCGAGATGATGGCCCGGACCGCCGTCGCCGACCTGGCCGACCGCCTGGTCGACGAGCTGTCCGGCGGCCAGCGCCAGCGGGTGTGGCTGGCGATGGTCCTGGCCCAGCGGACGCCGATCCTGCTGTTGGACGAGCCGACGACGTTCCTCGACATCGCCCATCAGGTCGAGGTGCTGGACCTGTGCGCCGAGCTGCTCGCCGGCGGCGACCACACGCTGGTGGCGGTGCTGCACGACCTCAACCAGGCCAGCCGGTACGCCGACCACCTGGTGGCGATGCGGGACGGGCGGATCGTCGCCCAGGGGCCGCCGGCCGAGATCGTCACCGCCGCGCTCGTCGCGGACGTCTTCGGCCTGGCCTGCCGGATTATCACCGATCCGGAGTCGGGGACGCCGCTGGTGATCCCGCTGCGCCGCGGCGCCGGCCCGGCGGCGCGCCCGGCCCAGAGCCCGGCCCAGAGCCCCGCGGTCGCTGTCCCGGCGCCCGCGTCCGGCGGAACGGCCGACCCGCTCACGGAACCGAGCCGGCCCGTCCAGATGGGTTGACGGGGCTAGGTTACTTAGGTTAGCTATACCTGACTTTATCGGGCAGGTAGCCGCTGCCCGCTGTCTTCGACCAGGCGGGCACGGGCTCCCGATCCCGCCGGCCCGACATCGGACGCCGGTGCCGGACGCCGGTGCCGGACGCCGGTACGCCGGACGGTCGTCGGACGACGCGGGCACGAACCGGTCAGGACGGTGCTGGGTTGGACGGCGCGACGGGTAAGCGACTGCTCAGGACGCAGCTGTCGGCGCGGCGGGGGCAACTCGCCCTCGGCGGCGCGGCCACGGTGGTCCAGCAGACGGCGATGCTCGCCCTCCCCTGGTGCATTCAGCGCGCGCTCGACCAGGGCATCACCCCGCGATCGGTCCACGGCACGCTGACCTGGGCCGTCCCGACGGCGGTCGTCGCCGTGGTGTTCATGCTCGGCGGTGCTGGCGGCCTGTGGTGGTCGGGCCGGGCCGCGAACCGCGTCGCGCACGCGCTGCGGGCCGCGCTGGTCGAGCGGGTGGCCGCCTTCGACCGCCCCGCCATGGCCCGCTACGGGCACGGTGACCTGGCCACCCGGGTCACCCGTGACGTCGACCTGATCCGGCTGTGGGTGCAGAGCCTCGCCATCTGGGTCCGGATCGTCGTGACCATCGTGGTGGTCCTGCCCGCCTTCGCCTTGCTCGACTGGCCACTGCTGATCGTCGGGGTGGTGACGATCCCGCTGGCCGCGTTGGCCAACGCCTACTTCCCCGGCCGCTTCGACGCGGCGAACGAGAAGCTCTCCGAGGCGTTCGCCGCCCGCGCCGACGCGGTGGAGGACCTGCTCTCGGCCAGCGCCGCGGTGCGCGGCCTCGGCGGTGAGGCGGCTCTTGTCCGTCGCCACCACGACCGCAGCGCGGTCCTCACCGACCACACCATGACCGCCGCGCGCATCTCGGCGTCCTGGACCGCCGTCCCGCCGGCCGTCCCCCGGCTGGCGATCGCGGCCGGCCTGGCCATCGGGGGGACGGTGGCGCTGCGCGGCGGCCTCACCGTCGGCGGCCTGGTCGCCTTCACCTCCTGGATGACCACCCTGACGCTGGCGGTCACGATCGCGGTCGACCTGCTCTCGGCACGGGGCCAGGCCCGGGTCGCGGCCGGGCGCATCGCCGAGATCCTCGAGACCCCGGTCACTGACGACGACCCGGCCGACGCCGAGACCCCGCCGCCAGGCGGGGCCCTGCTCGCCGCCGGGCTGACCGCCCGGCGCGACGGCCGGCGGGTGCTCGGACCGGTCGACCTGCGCGTCGGTCCGGGCGAGTTCGTCACCGTGACCGGACCGACCGGCGGCGGCAAGACCACGCTCGCCCGCCTGCTCTGCCGGCTGGAGGACCCGGCGACCGGCTCGGTCAGCCTGGGCGGCGTCGACCTGCGGCGGGTCTCCCGCCTCGAGCTGGCCCGCCGGATCGGCCTGGTTCCCCAACGGCCCCTGATCCTGGCCGGCACGGTGGCGGACAACCTCCGGGTCGGCCGCGAGGTCGAGCTGGACGAGCTGCGGGCGGCCTGCGCGGTCGCCGCCGTCGACGACTTCGTGCTGAGCCTGCCCGACGGCTACGACACCGAGCTCGGAGAACGCGGGGCGACCGTCTCCGGCGGCCAGGCCCAGCGGCTGGCCCTGGCCCGCGGGCTGATCGGCCGGCCGGACGTGCTCATCCTCGACGACGTGACCGCGGCTGTCGACGCCGCGACCGAGGCGACGATCCTGCGGGGGCTGCGCGCGTGGTCGCCGCAGGCCGCCCTCGTGGTGATCTCCCACCGCCCCTCCGTCCTGGCCGCCGCCGACCGCGTGCTCCGGCTCGGGCCGGACGGCGTGCCGGCGGCGGGCGCCGGGCCGATCGGGGGCGCGCGGCAGGCGGCCGAGACCGCGCCGGCCGGCGATGCGGCCGGCGATGCGGCCGGCGATGCGAGCGGCGATGCGAGCGGCGATGCGAGCGGCGAGGAGATCGTCCGGGTGGGAGGCGGGGATGGCTGAGGTCCGTGTGCTGGCCGAGGAGGCGCCCACCGCAGGCGTCTTCCGGCGCTTCTGGCCCTACCTGCGCCCGCACCGGGCGATCCTGGCCGTCGCGCTGCTGGCCAGCGTGGCCAGCACGGCGGCGGTGGTCGGCATCGCCCCGGCGATCGGCTGGGGGGTCGACGCGGTGACCGCCGGCGATCAGGGCCGCCTGTGGTGGGCGGTGGCACTGATGGTCGGGCTCGTCCTGGCCCGGATGCTCCTGCTGCGCTGGTCGGAGATCCTGCTCTCGTCGGCCGGGGAGCGGGCGATCCGCGGGCTGCGCGATCTCGTCGTCGAACGCCTCGCCCGCGCGCCCTTGCGGTTCATCGAGGCCCACCGCACCGGCGACCTGCTGCGCCGGTCGACCGGCGAGATCGCCGACCTGACCCTGTTCCTGCGTGACCAGCTGCCCAACCTGCTCGGGGTCGCCCTCACCGTTGCCCTGACCACGGTGTTGCTGCTGATCTACTCATGGCTGCTCGCGCTGCTGCTCGTCGCGCTGTTCGTGCCGATGGCGGTCGCCGTGGTGGTCTGGTTCAACCGGGCCGCGCCCGAGACGTTCGGCCGGCAGGCCGCGGCGGACGCCACGATGACCGCGACCTTCACCGAGTCGCTCAACGCGCACGAGGCGCTCGTCGCGCCCGGGCGGCCCGAGGAGTGGGTGCGGCGCTTCCGGGCGGACAACGACGAGCTGCTGGTCGGGGCCGACCGGACCATCGCCGTCCAGAACCGCCTGGAGCTGTTCGGGATGATCGAGGGCCTGGCCACAGCCGCGCTGCTGCTGCTGAGCGTCTGGCTGGTCCGGGCGGGGCACCTGAGCGTCGGCACGGTCGTCGTGTTCGTGATCGCGACCCGCAACCTGTTCGAGAGCATGCTCACCCTGTCCGGGCTGGCCGGCCAGGCCCAGCTGGCCCGGGTGGGCCTGGCCCGCCTGACGGACCTGCTCGAGGCGCTGCCGCCGGCCGAGCTGGCCGCCCTCGCCGTCCCGTCGGCGCGGGCCGCGTCGCCGGCGCGGTACGACCTGCCAGTTCAGGGCGACCTGGTCGCAGACGGCCTCCGCTTCGGCTACGCCGACGGTAAGGACGTGCTGCGCGACGTCTCGGTCACTTTCCCGGCTGGCGACCGGGCCGGCATGGTCGGCGTCACCGGGTCCGGCAAGACGACGCTGGCCAAGCTGCTCACCGGGCTCTACGAACCGGACGCGGGGACGGTGCGCTACGGCGGGGTCGACCTGCGGTTCGCCCCGCCGGAGCAGGTCCGGGCGCGCATAGTCCTCATCCCGCAGCAGGTGCACATCATCACCGGCACCCTGGCCGAGAACCTGGCGCTCACGCCGGGCGCGCCGGACCGGGCGGCGATGGAGCGGGCGGTCGACCTGCTCGGCTTGGCCGAGTGGGTCGACCGGCGACCGGGCGGGCTGGACGCCGGGCTGGGCGCCCGGGGGGAACGGCTGTCCGCCGGCGAGCGGCAGATCGTCGGGCTGCTGCGGGCCGCGCTGGTCGACCCACCGGTGCTGCTGCTCGACGAGGCGACCGCCGACCTCGACCCCGATGTCGCGCGCCGCTTGGAGACCGCCGTCGAGCGGCTCCGCCGGCTCCGCGCGGGTCGCACATTGATCGTCATCGCGCACCGGCCGACCACCATCGAACGCCTGCCGCGGATCGTCCGCGTCGAGGCCGGCCGTCTGAACTGATCCTGCCGCCGGATGCCGGAAAAATGAGGGAATTTCGGCGGCTGACGGGGGTAGACAAACGTGGCTGTCTTAGGTAAACCTAACTTAAAGTAAAGAGAGCCTAAGTCGCGGACTGAGATCCAAGGAGACGGCACCTCATGTCGACCAACCCGTTCGATGACGAAAAGGGCAGCTTCTACGTCCTGGTCAATGTCGAGGGCCAGCACTCGCTGTGGCCGACATTCGCGCCCGTGCCGGCCGGTTGGACGACGGTGCACGGAGCCGCGAGCAGGTCGTCCTGCCTGGAGTACGTCGAGGCCAACTGGACGGATCTGCGCCCGGCCAGCCTGATTGCCCGGATGGGCGCCGATCGCCCGCCCGCCGACCGCCGGGAGACGGGCGCCCCGGCTACGCAGGGCAGCGGCGCCGGCGCCGGCCCCGGCGCGTCCCGATGACGGCGCCGATGATCTACCGCGAACGGACGGTGCCGCTCGCCGGTGATCCGCTGGCGGCGGCGGCGCGGTTCGCCCGCCATGCCGCGGCGCCGGTCACCGTCTACGAGCGGGACGGCGAGTGGCACTGTGGTTCGGGCGCCCTGGCCGAGGCCGTCGTGTACTGGGACGAGATCCGCTACCGCGCGGGCGGGGACTGGCGGGTCGAGTTAGTCGACGGCGCTCCGCTGCGCACCCTGGCCCGCGTCCTGGCGGCGCTCCCGGTCACCGGCTGGCGGGCGTGCGGCTGGGCCGGCTTCGAGCTCGGTCCCCGGGCGCTCGGGCTGCCCGGGCCGGTCATCCCCGACCCGCTCATCCACCTGGTCATCCCGGCCCGCGAGGCGCGGCTGTCGGCGACCGGCGCGCTGCTGCGCGCGGCCGAGGAAGCTGATCTGGACGCACTCGCCGAGACCCTCGGCGGTGCGGCCGCCGACGAGCCGGGCGAACCCCGGCCGCTGGCCAACCTCGACCACGGCGCCGACGACTACCGGCGGATGGTCGCGCGGGCCGTCGAGGACATCCAGGCCGGCCGGCTGCGCAAGGTGATCCTCTCTCGGGTCGTCCCCGTCGACGGCGAGATCGACCTGGTCGCGACCTACGAGCGGGGGCGGCGCGGCAACACGCCGGCCCGTTCCTTCCTGCTCGATCTGGACGGCCTGCGCGCGATCGGGTTCAGCCCGGAGACCGTGGTCGAGGTCGACGCCGACGGCCGGGTCTCCACCCAACCGCTGGCCGGCACGGCCGCGTTCGACGGCGGGGACGGAGACCGGGCCCGGCGGGAGGCGCTGCTACGCGACCCGAAGGAGATCTACGAGCACGCCGTGTCCGTCCAGGCGGCCCAGGACGAGCTCCGGCCGCTGTGCGCGCCGGGCACGCTGGTCGTGGACGAGTTCATGACCGTCCTCGAGCGGGGCAGCGTGCAGCACCTGGCCTCGCGGGTCAGCGGCCGACTCGCCGCCGGCTGGGACGGTTGGGACGCGCTGGCCGCCGTCTTCCCGTCCATCACGGCGACCGGCGCGCCGAAGGACGCCGCCTGCGCGGCGATCCGGCGCTACGAGCCGTCGCCGCGTGGCCTCTATAGCGGCGCCGTGATCAGCGCGACCTCGGACGGCGCCCTCGACGCCGCCCTCGTCCTGCGGACGGCGTTCCAGCACGACGGCCGGACCTGGCTGCGAGCCGGGGCCGGCGTCGTCGGGGCGTCGCGCCCGGAACGGGAGCTGGAGGAGACGCGCGAGAAGCTACGCAGCGTCAGCCGCTTCCTCGTGCCGGCCGTGCCGGCCCAGCCGGCCCGCCCGGTCCCGGCGGCGGTCGACGATCTGGAAGCGCTCGGCGATCTCGAAAGGCTCCGGCGCACCGTCGCCGAGCTGCTCGGGGAGGATCCGGCCGAGCTCGGGGACGACGACAACCTCTTCGAGCGGGGCCTCGAGTCGATCGCGCTGATCCGGGCGATCGGGGGCTGGCGGCGGGCCGGCATCAAGGTCAACTTCGCGGAGCTGGCCGAGGCCCCGACCCTGGACGGCTGGTTCAAGCTGCTGGCCGGAAGGCAGCCCGCCGTCATGCTCCAGCCCGGGAGCGAGGAACCCGCGAGCGAGCCGGCCCCGCCCGCACCGGTGGCCGTCGCGCCGGCCGAGGCCGACGGCGCCGAGTTCCCGTTGGCGCTCATGCAGCACGCCTACTGGATCGGGCGCGGCGACGGGCAGCCCTACGGCGGCGTCGCCGCGCACCTCTACACCGAGTTCGATGGGAACGCCCTCGATCCGGCCCGGCTGGCCGCCGCGATCGAGCGGCTCATCGAGCGGCACGAGGCGCTGCGGACCCGGATCACCGACAACGGCGGCCAGGTCGTCGAACCGGCGCCCGGCTGGCGCGGCCTGATCGTCCAGGACCTGCGCGACCTGGACGAGGACGCCGCCGCCACCCGGCTGGCCGCCGTCCGCGACCAGTTATCCCACCAGATGCTCGACATCGAACGGGGCGAGGTCTTCTCGACCGCGCTGAGCCTGCGGCCCGACGGCACGACCCGCTTCCACCTCGACGTCGACATGGTCGCGGCCGACGCGGTCAGCTACCGCGTGCTGCTGGCCGACCTGGCCGAGGAGTACGGGTGCCCGGACGAGGTCGCGCCCGCGCCGGCTTACAGCTACCGCCGCTACCGGGCGGAACGCGACGCTCTCCCGCGCGCGGCGGCCGAGCGGGCCCGGCGCGCCTGGCTCGACCGCCTGCCCGGCGTGCCCGGGGCGCCCCAGCTCCCGCTGGTAGCGAGCCTCGGCGCCCCCGGCGAGCCCGGCGGACCGCCCCGGGTTTCCCGGCGTCACTTCCAGCTGCCGCCACCCGCCCGCGAGGCCCTCGGCCGGGCGGCCCACCGGCACGGCATCACCCCGGCCGTGGCCGTCGCGACCGCGTTCGCCGAAGTGCTCGGCGGCTGGAGCGCGCAGTCGCGCTTCCTCCTCAACGTTCCGCTGTTCGACCGCGAGCAGCTCCACCCCGACGTCAACCGGATCGTCGGCGACTTCACCAGCTCGGTTCTGCTGGAGATCGACCTGACCGACCGCATTCCGTTCGTCGAGCGGGCCCGCCGGATCCAGACCCGGCTGCACGCTGACGCTGCCCACGCCGACTACTCCGGCGTCGAGGTGCTCCGCGACCTGGGCCGCCACCGGGGCGAACCGGTGCTCGCGCCGGTCGTGTTCACCAGCGCGCTCGGCCTCGGCGAGCTGTTCGATGCTTCGGTGCGCCGGGAGTTCGGCCAGCCGGTGTGGATCATTTCGCAGGGCCCGCAGGTCCTGCTTGACGCCCAGGTCACCGAGCTTGACGGGGGCCTGCTGGTCAACTGGGACGTCCGTGAGGACACGTTCGCTCCCGGCGTCGTCGACGCGATGTTCACCGCGTTCGAACGGCTCGTGCGGGGTCTGGCCGACCCCAGCCCGGCCGGCCCCGGCCCGGCGCCAGCCACGGACGGCACGGCCTGGGACCAGCCCGTCGACGGCCTCCTCGGCGAGTCCACCCGGACGGTGCGACGCCGGGTCAACGCGGTCGAGGGACCGGCGTCCACCCGCCTGCTCCACGAGGAGTTCTTCGCGGCGGCCGCGCGGCGCCCGGACGCGCTCGCGCTGCTGTGGGACTCAGCGGCCGGCGGCGGCGAGTCGCCGGTGCGCCGGTCGCTGTCCTACGGCGAGCTGGCCGCCCGGGCGACGGCGGTGGCCGGCGCCCTCGCCGCCCGGGGCGTGCGGCCGGGGGACCTGGTCGGCGTCAGCTTGCCGAAGGGACCGGACCAGGTCGTCGCCGTCCTCGGCGTGCTGGCGGCCGGGGCGGCCTACGTGCCGGTCGGCGTGGACCAGCCGCCGGCCCGGGTCGCGCGGATCGTCGCCACCGCCGGCTTCCGCACGGTCATCACCACGCCGTCCGCGGCGTCATCCGCAGCGCCTCCCGGGCCGGACTGGCCGGCCGGGGTGTCCCCGCTCACCCTCGACGACGCGCTCGCCGCCGGCCCGTCCGCCCCGCCCGGCACACTCACGTTGAGCGCGGCCGACGATCCCGCCCGCTTGGACGAACCGGCCTACGTTCTGTTCACCTCGGGCTCGACCGGTCAGCCGAAGGGAGTCGAGGTCGGCCACCGGGCCGCGATGAACACCATCGACGACCTGGTCGACCGGCTCGGCCTCGGCCCGGGCGACCGGACGCTGGCCGTCTCGGCCCTCGACTTCGACCTGTCGGTCTTCGACATCTTCGCCCCGCTGTCATCCGGCGGCGCGGTGGTGATCGTGGACGAGGAGTCCCGCCGCGAGGCCGCCCGCTGGGCCGAGCTCATCACGGCCCACAGCGTCACGATCCTCAACTGCGTGCCGGCCGTGCTGGACCTGGTCCTGGCCACCGGGGTGCCGCTGGGCGCCAGCCTGCGCGCGGTGCTCCTGGGCGGTGACCGGGTCGGCGTCGACCTGCCCGGCCGGCTCGAGGCGGCCGTCCCCGGCTGCCGGTTCCTCGGGCTCGGCGGCACGACCGAGACCGCCATCCACTCCACCGTGTGCGAGGTCGTCGGGGGTGGGCCGGTGCCGCCCGAATGGCGCTCGGTGCCCTACGGCACCCCGCTGCGCAACGTCCGGCTGCGCGTGGTCGACGCCCTGGGCCGCGACTGCCCCGACCACGTCGCCGGCGAGCTGTGGATCGGCGGGGCCGGCGTCGCCCGCGGCTACCGGGGTGACCCGGAACGCACGGCCGACCGGTTCGTCACCCACGGCGGCGAGCGCTGGTACCGCACCGGCGACCTCGCCCGCTACCTCCCGGACGGCACCGTCGAGTTCCTGGGCCGCCGCGACCACCAGATCAAGATCAGAGGCTTCCGGGTGGAGCTGGGGGAGATCGAGGCGGCGCTCGCCTCGCTGCCCGGCGTCCGGGCCGGGGTGGCCGTGCTGACCGGCGGCGCGGACGGGCGTCCGAGCGCGCTCGGGGCCGTCGTCGTTCCGGACGCGGGGGAGGGCCCGGCCGACCCGGCCGACCCGGTTGACCCGGCGGCGGTCCGGGCCGGCCTGCGGGCCGTCCTGCCGCCGCACATGGTGCCCGACCGGGTCGTCGCGGTGGCCGAACTCCCGCTGAGCGCCAACGGGAAGATCGACCGTAAGGCGGTCGGCGCCATCCTCGAACGCGATCTCGACGGAACGCGGCCGGCCGCGGCCCCGCCAGGATCCGACCTGGAATGGGTAATCCTCTCGGTCTGGCGGGAGGCGCTGGGCCTCGACGAGTTCGGGGTCACCGAGGAGTTCTTCGCCCTCGGTGGCGACTCCGTGCTCGCCACCGCCGTGGTGGCCCGGCTGCGCGACGAGCTCGACACCGGCGACGTGTCGGTCCGAATGCTGTTCGGCGCGCCGACGGTCGCCGCGCTCGCGCGGGACCTGCGCGCGGCCGAGCCCACGCCCGGGCGGCTCGACCGCGTCGCGGCGATCGCCTGGGAGATCGCCGGCCTCTCCGACGACGAGATCGAGGAGCGGCTGCTCGGCCCGGCCGATCCCTCCGGCGCGACCGCCGCCGCCGGGACCGAACGGTGAGCGCCCCGCCGGTCACCGGTCCGCCAGCCGAGCCGGGCGCGGCGGACGACTGGGTCCGCTGGCCGGACGAGTTCGCCCGCCGCTACGTGGACGAGGGCTACTGGCGGGGCGCCCCGCTCGGCGATCGTCTCCGGGCCTGGGCCTGCCGGTCCGGCTCGGCCACCGCCGTCGTGGCCGGTCCGCCGGCCCGGCCGGTCCGGCTCTCCTACGCCGACCTCGACCGGGCCGCCGATGACCTGGCCGCCGGCCTCGCCCGGCTCGGCCTCGCCCCCGGCGACCGCGTCCTGGTCCAGCTGCCCAACCGCGCCGAGTTCGTGACGCTGCTGTTCGCGCTGCTCCGGCTGGGCTCGATCCCGGTGCTCGTGCTGCCCGCGCACCGCCGGGTCGAGATCGAGCACCTGGCCCGGCTGTCCGGCGCCGTGGCCTACGCCATCCCGGACACGCACGAGGGTTTCGATCACCGGGCGCTGGCCCAGGAGATCGTCGCCGCGGTCCCGTCGGTGGGTCATGTGCTGGTGGCCGGTGAGGCCGGTCCGTTCACCGGCCTCGACGCCGTAGCGGCGGCCGGGGCCGCTGCTACGGCCGGCGGGCAGGCCGCGCCACCACCGGTGCCCGAGCCGGCCGGCGTCGCGGTGCTGCTCATCTCGGGCGGCACGACCGGCAAGCCCAAGCTCATCCCGCGCACCCACTGGGACTACGCGTACAACGCGGAGGCCAGCGCCCGGCTGTGCGGGCTGACCAGCGACGACGTCTACATGGTCGCGCTGCCCGCCGCGCACAACTTCCCGCTGGCCTGCCCGGGCATCCTGGGAGCGCTCGGCGTCGGCGCGACGGTGGTCCTGGCGCCATCCCCCAGCCCCGAGATCGTCTTCGAGCTCATCGCCCGGGACCGGGTCACGGTGACCGCCCTCGTCCCGGCCCTGGCCCGGATCTGGGTCGACGCCGCCGGATGGGAGGGGCCGGACACCGCCAGCCTGCGTCTGCTCCAGGTCGGGGGCGCCCGCCTGGACGCCGAGCTGGCCCGGCGCATCCCGACGGTCCTCGGCCCGCGCGTTCAGCAGGTCTTCGGCATGGCCGAGGGGCTGCTGAACTACACCCGCCCGGACGAGGACGACGAGCTCGCCTTCACCACCCAGGGCCGCCCGCTCGCGCCCGCCGATGAGATCCGGATCGTCGACCGCGACGGCGCCGACGTGGCGCCCGGCGAGATCGGCGAGCTGTGGACCCGCGGCCCCTACACCGTGCGCGGCTACTACCGGGCCGTCGAGCACAACGCGACCGCGTTCAGCCCCGACGGCTTCTACCGCACCGGCGACCTCGTCCGGCTGACGGCCAGCGGCAACCTGGTCGTCGAGGGACGGCTCAAGGACGTCATCAACCGGGGCGGCGAGAACGTCTCCGCCGCCGAGCTCGAGGAGCACCTGCTCGCCCACCCGTCGATCGCCCAGGCCGCCGTCATCGCAGCGGCGGACGAGCAGGTCGGCGAGAGCGTCCGCGCGGTGGTCGTCCCGAGGCCCGGGGCGACGCTGACCCTCAAGGCGGTCAAGGCGTACCTGCGCGAGCGCGGGCTGGCCCGCTTCATGCTCCCCGACCTGCTCACGATCGTCGACACATTACCGCTCACCCCCGTCGGCAAGATTGACAAGCGGGAGCTGCGCCGCCGTCTCGGTTAGCGCCGCCGGGCGACGGCGCGGGCGCGGGCCCTCAGCCACGCCCGCCTCCCCCTGGGCCGTATCGGAAGCCGCACCGCTGGAAGCCGCACCGCTGGAAGCCGCACCACTGGAAGGACGTGCATCGTGGCGAGTCCCGACTCCGCGCAGCGCAAGCGCGAGCTGCTCCGCCGCCGGTTGGCGGCCGAGCGACTGACGCGCGAGCCAGCCAGCGGCGCCGGCCCCCGGCCGCGACGGGAGCCCGGCCGGGGCTACCCGGCCAGCCCGGGACAGCGCCGGATGTGGTTCCTGTCGCGGCTCGACCCGGGCAGCGCCGCCTACACGATCTCAGCCGGGTTCGAGCTGACCGGCCCGCTCGACGTCGATGCGCTGCGCCGGGCGCTGCTCTCCGTCGCCCGCCGGCACGAGATCCTCCGCACGACCTACCGGGTCACCCCGGACGGGCAGCTCGAGCAGGTGCTCCGGGACGACATCGAACCGGCGTGGCTCAGCGTGGACCTGACGACCGTGCCCGCCGAGGAGCGGGAGGAGCGCGCACGGGAGATCGCGCTGCGCGCGGCCCGGCGCCCGTTCGACCTCACCGCCGAATCGCCGCTGCGGGTCACCGTGCTGCGCCACGGCCCGCTCCGGCACCTGCTCGCGGTAGCCGCCCACCACATCGCCTGGGACGACGTGTCCTGGGACGTCTTCTTCGGTGACCTGCTGGCCGCCTACGACCGCTGGGACGGCGACGGCCCGCCCGCCACCGTCTCGTTCATCGACGCGGCGGGGCCGGCCGCCGAGCCGGCTGCCCGCCCGGCCGGGCTGGCCTACTGGCGGGAACGGCTGCTCCCGCTGGCCGATCCGGTACGCCTGCCTGAGCCGAGCCCAGATGACCCGCAGCCGGGCCAGCCGCAGCCGGGCCAGCCGCAGCCGGGCCAGCCGCAGCCGGCCGACCCGCCGGCCGGCCGTCGGCGCGACGCGGGCCGGCAGGTCGTCCATCACGCCCCGGCCGAGCTGGCCGGCCAGGTGCGGGCGTTCGCCGCCCGGCACGGCGCGACGCCGTTCGTGGTGCTGCTCGCCGCCTACGCGGCCCTGATCCACCGGGCCACTGGGGCCACCGACATCACCGTCGGCTCGCCCGTCGTCAACCGGGACGGCGCCGGGACCGACGGCGTCATCGGCTACTTCGGCAACACCATCTGCCTCCGGCTCACCGTCGGCCCGGCCGACACGTTCACCGAGCTGGTCGCCCGGACCCGCGAGGTGTGCCGGGGCGCCCTCGCGCACGCCGACGTCGACCTGGCCGACGTCGCGCGCGAACTCAACCCGGACCGCTCCGACGGCGTGTCCAGCCTGTTCAGCACGATGTTCGCCGTCCGCTCACCGGCCGCTGCCGCCCTCCACCGCACTGACCAGAACGGCCGGGACCTGCGCGGCGAGCGCCGCCCGCTGCCCAACGGCACCGCCCAGTTCCCGCTGATGGTGGTGGCCGAGTTCGGCGGGGACGGCGGCTTTGGCCCGCTCGAGCTGGAGACGACCTACCAGCCGGGCTCGGTGTCGGCGGCGTTCGCCGGCTCGGTGGGCCCGCGGCTGGAGCGGCTGCTGGCCCGGGCGCTGGCCGAGCCCGGCACGGCGATCGGCCCGATCGACCTGCTCGGCTCGGCCGAGCGTGACCGGGTGCTGGTCGACTGGAACGACACCGCCGGGCCCAGCCCGACCGAGCCGTGGGTGGCGCTGTTCGCCGCCCAGGCCGCGGCCAGCCCCGACCGGACGGCGCTGGTCACCGCCGAGCGGACCCTGACCTACGGTGAGCTCGCGGCGGCGGCCGACGCCTTCGGGCGCCGGCTGGCCAGGCGCGGCGCCCGGCCCGGTTCCATTGTCGGGATCGCGCTGCCCCGCTCGGTCGACCTGGTCGTCGCGCTCGCCGGCGCCGCCCGGGCCGGCGCCGCCTACCTCCCGATCGACCCCGACTACCCGGCGGACCGGATCGCGTTCATGATCGAGGACGCGGCCCCGTCGGTGCTGGTCACCACGGGAGCGCTCGCCGCGCGGCTGCGGGCCGCGCCCGGGACGCGGCTCGTCCTGATCGACGAGGCCGATCCCGAGGCCGACGCCGAGCCCGGCGCCGCGGCGGTGCCGGCCGCTGGATCGTGGCCGCCCGCCGTCGACGCGGACAGCCCGGTCTACGTGATCTACACGTCGGGTTCGACCGGCCGGCCGAAGGGCGTCCTGGTCGGCTACCGGTCCCTGGCGAACTTCCTGTCGTCGTTCGCCGAGACCGTGGGTATCGGGCCAGCCGACCGGGTCCTGGCCGCGACCACGCTGGGCTTCGACCCGAGCACGGTCGAACTGCTCGCCCCGCTGACCGTCGGCGCCTCGATCCATCTCGTCGAGGGCGGGGCGGCCCGCGACCCCTCGGAGCTGGCCCGGCTGCTGACCGCGGGCGCGGTGACGCTGGCCCAGGCGACCCCATCGCGCTGGCGATCCATCCTTGACGCGGCTGCTGGGCCCTACCCGCGGGTGCGGGTCCTGTGCGGCGGCGAACCGCTGCCGGCCGACCTCGCCCGCGAGCTCACCGCCCGCGCGGAGAGCCTGACCAATCTGTACGGGCCGACCGAGACGACGGTCTGGGCGACGACCGGCCCGGTGCGAAGCGCCGACCGTGGGCGGCCGACGGTCGGCCGCCCACTGCGCAACACCCGGGCCTACGTGCTGGACGGCGCTCTCATGCCGGTACCGCCGGGCGTCGTCGGCGAGCTGTACCTTGCCGGCGCGGGCGTCGCCCACGGCTACCTGGCTCGGCCGGCGCTGGGTGCGTCCCGTTACGTCGCCAGCCCGTTCGGGACCGGCGAGCGGATGTACCGGACCGGCGACCTCGCCCGGTGGACGGCCAGCGGCGAGCTGGTCCTGGCCGGCCGCTCGGACGATCAGGTCAAGGTCCGCGGCTTCCGGGTCGAGCCGGGTGAGATCGAGGCGGTGCTCGACCGCCACCCGGCGGTCGCCCGCTGCGCCGTGGTCGTCCGCGAGGACGGGCCGGCCGGCCGGGCGCTGGTCGCCTACGTCATCCCAGCCGGGGCGGCAGCGGACGAAGCGGGCAGCGGGGCGCTCGCGGCGGCGCTGCGCGCCCACGTGGCGGCGGCGCTGCCCGACTACATGGTGCCGGCGGCCTTCGTAGTGCTGCCCGCGCTGCCCACCACCCCCGGCGGGAAGCTGGATCGCCGCGCGCTGCCCGCGCCCGATTTCCGGGCGGCGGCCCGGTCCGGCCGGGCTCTGCCTGCTCGGGCTCCGGCCACCCGGACCGAGGCGGTCCTGCGGGACGTCTTCGCGGCCGTGCTCGGCCAGCCCGACGTCGGCGTCGACGACTCGTTCTTCCAGCGGGGCGGCGACAGCATCCTGGCTTTCGCCGTGGTCACCCGGGCGGCTGCCGCCGGCGTGACGGTCGAGCTGGCCGACGTGTTCGCCGCGCCGACCGTCGCCGGCCTGGCCGCAGCGGCGGACGCCTCGGCCCCTGCGAACCAGGCGCCTTCAGACCAGACGCCTTCAGACCAGACGCCCGTGGGCTTGGCGCCCGTGGGCTTGGCCCCGGTCGACCCGGCGGACCTGGCCCGCTGGCGGGAGCGGCTGCCCGGCCTGACCGAGGTCTGGCCGCTGTCGCCGTCGCAGGCGGGGATGCTGTTCCACCGCCTCGTCGACGGGGACGACACGCCGGACGTCTACGTCATCCAGTTCGTCCTCGACCTGCGCGGCGACGCCGACGACCTCGACCCCGAACGCCTGCGCGTGGCGTCGCGGGAGCTCGTCGCCCGGCACGATCTCCTGCGCGCCGCCGTCCTGGCCGACGGCGCCGCCCCGGCCCAGGCCATCCTGGACCGGGCCGAACCGGAGTGGACGATCGTCGACCTCTCCAGCTGGCCGGCCGCCGAGCGGTTGGCCGAGGCCGAGCGGCTGGTCGTGGCCGACCGAGCGGCGCGCTTCGATCTGACCACGCCGCCGCTCATCCGGTTCCTGTGGGTCCGCACCGGAGCGGACAGCGCCCGGCTGGCGGTCTGCGCCCACCACGTCATCCTGGACGGCTGGTCGCTGCCGCTGGTGCTGCGGGAGCTGTTCACGCTGGCCGCCGATGCCGATGCCGATGCCGATGCCGATGCCGCCCCGCCGCCCCGGCCGCCCGCCGTCCGCCCGTACTCGGACTACCTGCGCTGGCTGCGGGCCCAGGATCGGGACGCCGCCCGCGCGGCCTGGCGGACCGAGCTGGCCGGCCTCGAGGGGCCGACCCTACTGGCCGCCGGCGGCGGCCACCGCGCTACGCCGGCGAGCGAGACGGGCCCGAGCCCGGCCGCCGTCGACCGCGAGGCCAGCCCCGAGCTGGCCGCCCGCCTGACCACGCTCGGGCGCGAGCGGGGACTGACGCTGAGCACCGTCCTGCGGGCGGCCCACGCGGTCCTGCTGGCCCGGGCAGCCGGCCGCGACGACGTCGTGTTCGGGGCGGCGACCGCCGGCCGGCCGGCGGCGCTGGCCGGGGTCGAGGCCATGATCGGCCTGTTCGTCACCACCATCCCGGTTCGGGCCACCGTGACCGCCGGGGGGACGTTCGCCGCGCTGATGGCCGAGCTCCAGGCGGCCCAGGGCCGGCTGTTCGCCCACGAGCACCTCGGCCTGGCCGACATCCAGGCGCTGGCCGGCCAGGGGGATGCTTTCGACACCCTGCTCGTCCTGGAGTCCTACCCGTTCGCGGCGGCCACGCTGATCCCGCCGGGCGGCCCAAGGCTGGCCGCCGTCGACGGCCACGATGCCACCCACTACGCGCTGACCATCCGGGTGATCCCCGGCGACCGGTTGCGGCTCACCTTTGGCTACCAGCGCGGCGTCCTCGACGACGCGACCGTCGCCGGCCTGGCCGACCGGATGCTCGCGCTGCTCGAGGAGATCGCCACCGACCCCGACCGGCCGATCGGCGCCGTCGCCGCCCTGCCCACGGCCGAGCGGAGCCGGGCCGCCCTCCTCCCGCCGCCGCCGGCACCTGGGTGGGGCGCCGGCGCCACCCTGCCCGAGCTGTTCGAGGCCCAGGCCTACCGGACCCCGGACGCGGTCGCGCTGCGCTGGCGCGACGCCGAGCTCACCTACGCCGAGCTGGACGCGCGGGCCAACCGGCTCGCCCGCCTGCTCGCGGGGCGGGGTGTCGGCCCGGAGTCGGTCGTGGCGGTCGCGCTGCCCCGGTCGGCCGACCTGGTCGTGACGTTGCTGGCCGTCCTCAAGGCCGGCGGCGCGTACCTGCCGGTCGATCCGGCCTACCCGGCCGACCGGATCGCGTTCATGCTGCGCGACGCCGCGCCGGTCTGCGCGGTGACCACCATCGAGACCCGCGCGGCGCTGCCGGCCCGGGCGGGCGTGCCCCTGATCGCGCTGGACGACCCGCTGGTCGGGGCGGCGCTGGCCGAAGCGCCGGCCACCCCGCCGGACGGGGCGGGGCGGGCGCGCCCGGACAACCTCGCCTACGTCATCTACACCTCCGGCTCAACCGGCCGCCCGAAGGGCGCGCTGATCCCGCACCGCAACGTGGTGCGCCTGTTCGCCGACACCCGGGATCTCTTCCGCTTCGACGCCTCCGACGTCTGGACGCTGTTCCACTCGGTGTCGTTCGACTTCTCGGTGTGGGAGCTGTGGGGGCCGCTGCTGCACGGCGGCCGGCTCGTCGTGGTCGACCACGACGTCTCCCGCTCGCCCGAGCAGTTCCTCGACCTGCTGCGGCGGGAGTCCGTCACCGTCCTCAACCAGACGCCGTCGGCCTTCGGCGCACTGCGGGCGGCCGAGCGGGAGGCCGGACGGTCTGACCTCAGCCTCCGTCTGATGATCTTCGGTGGCGAGGCGCTCGAGCTCGGCCGACTGGCCCCCTGGTACGAGCGCCATCCGGACGGCGCACCGACTTTGGTCAACATGTACGGGATCACCGAGACCACGGTGCACGTCACGTACCTGCCGCTGGACCGGGCCGGCGCGGCCGACGCCGCCGCCGACCGCCGGAGCGTGATCGGCGAGCCGCTGCGCGGCCTGCGCGCGCGGCTCCTCGACCGCCACCTCGCCCCGGTCCCGCCGGGCGTCCCGGGGGAGATCTACGTCAGCGGCGCCCAGCTCGCGCGGGGCTACCTGGGCCGCCCCGGCCTGACCGCAGCCCGGTTCGTGGCCGACCCCTACGGCGGCGACCGGATGTACCGCACCGGCGACCTGGCCCGGCTGGGCCCGGACGGCTCGCTGGAGTACCTGGGCCGGGCCGACGACCAGGTCAAGATCCGCGGTTTCCGGATCGAGCCGGGCGAGATCGAGGCGGTCCTGGCCGCCGATCCGGCGGTGGAGCGGGCCGTGGTCGTCGCCGGGGAGGACGGTGCAGGCCGGCGCCGGCTGGTCGCCTACGTCGTCCCCCGGGCGGGCGGGCGCGTCGACGGGCCGGCGCTGCGGCACCGGGCCGCCGCCGCGCTGCCCGACTTCATGGTCCCGGCCGCGGTCGTCGCGTTGGACGCGCTGCCGCTGACCGGCAACGGGAAGCTCGACCGAGCCGCCCTGCCGGCTCCCGGCC
>NZ_CDWWEW010000014.1:15412-32110 GCF_977966315.1 Frankia sp. CeRuru1 | reverse complement strand
GCGCTGAACCAGTCGATCGGTACAGATCTGGCGACGCTGCGCGACCATAACAGCGCCGTACGCGGTACGCGGGCGAACCGACGACGGCTGCTGCGCCTCGCCCCGGCCGGTGGGCCCCGGTTAGCGGACGAGAGCGTCTATGACGCCTACCGCCGCAGCCTGGCAGAGGAGACCGCCCCACCGGTGATCGAGGCGTTGCTGCGCGTCCTCGGTGGTCGGTTCGACCTGCCCCGTCCCCCGGACACCGACGCGCTGCGCACCGACGCGGCCGGACCCGCCCGGATGACGAACGCCGCGGTCAACGCCGTGGTCCAGATGCTTCCCGACCGGCTGCCGACCACGGCCGACCTCGCCGACCTGTGGCGGCTGGGCCGGCCCGCGCTCGACGCCGCCAAGGGCCTGCTGATCAACATGATCAACGAAGGGTACGTCCTCTCCCCCGAGCCGGCGGACCGGATCCGACTCGCCCGGCTCGCGGCGGCCGTGCACGGCGCCTCGCGCGCCACCATCCGGAACACCGGCACCGCAGGCACTGCGGGCACCGCGGCCCTGCGACCCGGCGTCTTCACGACGGTCGGCGAGACCCTCGGTGCGATGGCCGGGGCACCGCTGCTCGACGTCATCGCCGAGGCGGCCCGCCGCTGGTTGCGGACCGACCCGGAGGGCGACGCGGGGCAGGACGAGCTCACCCGGGCCTGGCGATCCCTGGAACAAACGATCGAGACCCTGCGGACCGAGCTCACCGATCTCGTGGACCGGCGGTCCCCCGCGGCCCCGCCTCCGGCGGGACCAGAGACCAGGCCCGAGGGTCTCAGTCTCGGCCAGCGCCGGGCGGTGGCGGCCCGGACCCTCGCGGACTTCGTCGGGTACCTCCCGTCGACTCCCGCGGACGCCCTGATCGCCGTGCTCGACGTGCACCTGGTCGAGCGGAGCACCGGCGCCGCGGTCCTCGATCAACCGGTTGAGCTCGTCCAGATCAGCGCAGATCTACCGAACCGCCTCGATCCCGCCCGCGCGCTGGCTGAGGAGAAGGTCACAGGCCTGCAGCTGGGAAACTTCGGCGCCTTCGCGAAGTCCTCGTGGCGGGCCAACGACTGGATGTGGGGACGGCTGGACGGTGCGGGCTGGCTGGTCCGGATCATGCTGGATCCACGCCGGCTCGTGATCCGCCGGGACACCGCCGTCCCCGCCGGTCACGCCCGTGCCGCGGCGCTGGCCCGCCGGGGCTGGCTGGTGGATCTGGTCGACGATCTCACCGAGGTGGCCGGCATCCCGGCGCCACGGGAGGTACTCGACGAGCTTGGCTTTCTGACCGATCCGGACGCCCCCGTGCCGCCGAACCTGCCGGTCACGGCGACCTGGGCCGCCGCCGGCCTCCAACGGGACATCGCGGCCAAGGAGCTGGTGGGGGTCGCCGAGGCGGTGCGGCGCGACAACGAGGCCGGGGTCGATCCGCGGCCCACCGCCGACTTCCTCGCCGCCGTCGACCGGGCCCTGACCGCGGAACCGACCCGGCCCGGAACGACGACCGGACCGGGGGCCTCGGCGGCACCGGAAGCGACGGGCCCCCCAAACCTGGAGGAGCCGCGCGGCGCCAAGGTCATCTCGCTGGCCGCGGCCGCGGCCGCCAGGGTCGCCGCGGGACGGACCGGTGCCCACCGGCCGGTCGGCGTCGACAGTTCGGCTCTGGCGCGCCGACCGCCCCGGCCACCCGGGCTCAGCGGCGTCCCCGTCACGCCCGGCGCGCTGCCCCCGCGAGCGGTGGACGAGGTGCTCGAGGCCTGCCGCGTCTCGGACGAACGCATCACCGACGCGGCGCAGGGCCCGATTCTGGTGACCGCCCTGGCCCAGATCGTGGCCGTGGTCGTCGCCTGGGCGGCATCGACCCGCCGGCTGCCACGGCCCCTGCGGCCGGTCGCCTTCCTCGCCCGGGCCGTCACCCGTCTCGCCTTCGAGATGATCCGGGATGTCACGCACGGCCGGCGGCGGATGACGATCGCGGTGGGAACAGCGCTGGTCGGCCTCGGTACGGCCGGCGGGCTGACCGGTTCGGGCATCCTCGGCGGCCTGGGGATCGTCCTCGGCCTGATCGGCCTGCTGACGATCGGACTGACCGGCTGGCGGCACCTGCCCGGAGGACTGGCGGTCGTGGGAGCCGGGCTCATCGCGGTGTTCGCGGCGGCCGGTGCCGTTCCGGTGATCCATGACCGGCTCTTCCCCTGGCTACACGACGACGTCGTGCCATACCTGGCCGATCATCCGTGGGCATGGGCGACCGTCTTCGGAGCCCTGGTGCTGCCGGCTCTCTGGTCCGTCGCCGAGGCCCTCGCCACCCGCCGGGCCCGCCGCAACGGCTGATCATCCCGGTAGGCACGGCCTGGGGGTCCGCGCCACCGGCACCGGTGGCGCGGTGACGTGGTGACCCGGTTCAGGAGATGTCGGACCAGGTCAGGGTGCCCGTCGGGTCTCGAAGGCAGGACACCGGGCGGCCGGCGGAGTCCTGGACGATGCGCCCGACGTCCTCGGGGTCACAGTTCCCGCCCTCATCCGGCCGGGTCACGAGAGCCGGGGCGGGCGGCTCCGTGGACCATCGACTAATGCCGGCCGGGCCGGTCCCGCCGACGGGCGCGCAGAACAGCACAAGGCCGTTCACGGCGGTCGCGGGCGAGGTGTCCTCGGTGGGGGAACAGGCCTCTCCGACGAAGACGGAGGATGCTTGCGGAGTCGGCACCGGCGGTGACGCGACACCATCCGGGGCGGCGGAGGCCCCGGGCGTGCCCGGGCCGCCCGGGTCCTGAGACGACGCACTCGGCATGACCACCGAGCCCGGCCGGGCGGCCGAGCCGCCGTACCCGCTCGACCCCGGATCCGAGCATCCGACGACCAGCGCGAGCAACAGCCCCCCGGCCACGGTCAGGCCGAGACGGCCACGGCCTCGAAGACCGCCACACACGGCGTACCTCCCGTCGCACCTCGGGAGCCGGAGTCATACCCCGGTCCAGGCCGCCCGATCTCAAGACCTGTGTTCCAGCTTAGGTAGCCTGCCGCTCACACCGTGGTCACTTGCCCGAACTGGGAGATCCGATCGTCCGCCGCCACGGGAACCAGCGTCCCGTCGGCCTCCATCTCCGCCGCGACCTGGGCCAGCCGAACGGCGGGCCGCGCCGGCAGCGGCGCGGTGCCCGCCTGGGTCCCGAGCTCCACCCAGCCGACCAGCGCCTCGTCCGACGTCAGCCCGAACGCCTCCCGGACCTCGGCGCTGCCCTGCATCGGCACCGACTTCCAGGCCGAGGCGACGCCGAGCGCGTGCGCGGCCAGGCAGATGTTCTGCGCCGCCGCCGCGGCCGAGGCGTCCTGCTCGGCGACCGGAACCTTCGAACCGACGTGGGAGGCGACGACGGCGATGAGCGCCGGGGAACGGGTGGCCTTGCCGGCGGTCTTGCGGATGACCGGCTCGGGCAACCCGCCGACGGCCTCGGCGGCCCGCTTGATCGCCGCCGCCAGGGTGGCGCGAGCATCGCCCCGCACGACCACGAAGCGCCAGGGCCGCAGCATCTTGTGATCCGGCGCCGTGGTGGCGGCACTAAGTATGATCATAATCTGCTCCGCCGTCGGACCGGGTTCGACGAGCCGGGTCGCTGTACGGCGCGTCATCAGGCAGGCGAGAGCGTCCATGAAAACTCCTTGGGGGATCGCGGTTCGGGGAACCCGGGAAGTACCGGTCTCCCGGCCGGCGACCGCGACCCGGCCGGCGGTGACAGCCGCCGGTGGATCTGGAACAGCGACAGGTTACCGTAGAGATTGCCCCGCTCGAACCTCCGCCGGGAGGCTCTCGTCACCGCCGTCGTTGAAATAGACCATCTGGCCAAGCGATACGGGTCCCAGCGCGCCGTCCGGGACGTGAGTTTCACGGTGCGGGAAGGGAACATCACCGGTTTTCTCGGGCCGAACGGCCCCGGCAAGACAACGACGCCGCGCATCCTGCTGGGTCTGGTCACCCCTGGTTGCTGGCTCTGGTCACCCCTGGCTCCGGCAGCGCGGTGGTCTTTGGTGGCTGCGGGGCGGTCGAGGTGAACGCGGGCGGCTGGGGAGTAGTCGGCTGGGGAGTGTTGGCCCAGGTGGCGGCGCTCCTCGCGGTGCGGCGGGAGCTGCCGTCATGACCGCGCCAAGCCAGCCGTCGGCGGATGAACCGCCCGGGTCGCGCCGTCCCGGCCGGGACTCGACGGTGGCACCGGCGTGGGACGGGTCACCTCAGGCGACTCGGGTACGCGCATCCCCCACCGCCTCGGGTCGCGATCGGCCTACCATCCGGCACATGGTGCCGTGCCCGACCTGCGCGGAGGACAACCCCGAGCGGGCGCGCTTCTGCTCCGGATGTGGGAACCCCCTTCCCACCCCGGGGAGCGGCGCCCGGAAAACCGTGACGATCATGTTCGTGGACATCACCGGGTCCACCGACATCGGCGAGAGAATCGACTCCGAACCGCTGCAGCAGGTCATGTGGCGGTTCTTCACCACCGTCCGTGAAGTGATCTACACCCACGGCGGGTCGGTCGAGAAGTTCATCGGCGACGCCGTCTTCGCCGTCTTCGGCATTCCCGTGCTGCACGAGGACGACGCGCTGCGCGCGGTTCGCGCCGCCCTCGACATCCGGGCGGCGATGGAGGCGCTCAACGCCGACCTGCAGCGCGAGTGGGGCCTGAAACTGCGGGTGCGGATCGGGATCAACACCGGCGAGGTGACCGTCGCCGGCGGTGGCGTCACCGGCGATCCGGTGAACGTCGCCTCCCGGCTGGAACACGCCGCTCCCCCTGACGAGATCCTCATCGGGGACACCACCTACCGCTTCATCCGGCACAGCGTCACGGTGAGCCCGCTCGGCCCCTTGGTCGTCCAGGGCAAGCGCGACCCGCTGCGGGTGCACCGATTGATCGGGCTGGTCGACCCGACCGCGGGTCCCGGCAGCCGGGCCCCGACCCACGGCTTCACCGCCCCGGTCATCGGGCGTAACCGGGAACGCCGCCGGCTGCAGGACGCCTTCGAGGCCGTGGTCGAGGAACGCACCTGCCACCTGTTCACCGTGCTGGGCCCGGCGGGCATCGGCAAATCCCGGATGGTCGGCGAGTTCTGCGCGGCCATGGCGAACCGGGCGACCGTGCTCACCGGGCGTTGCCTGTCCTACGGCGAGGGCATCGCCTACTGGCCGCTGATGGAGATGGTGCGCCAGGCCACCGGTCTGTCCGCCGACGAGAGCGCCCCGGACGGGCGGCGTCGGCTGCGGGAACTGCTCGACGGTGTCACCCAGGCGGCGGAGATCGTCGAGGCGCTCGCGCCCCTGGTGGGGCTGGGCGGCGCGGAACTCGGTCCGCAGGAGAGCTTCTGGGCCGTCCGGTCCTTCTTCCAGGCGCTGGCGGCCCGACGCCCGCTGATCCTGTGGTTCGACGACGTGCACTGGGCCGAGCCGACCCTGCTCGACCTGCTGGAGAACATCGCCGACTGGTCCCGCGACGCCCCCATCATGCTGCTGTGCCTGGCCCGCCCGGAACTGCTGGAGGAGCGGCGGGACTGGGGAGGCGGCAAACTCAACGCCACCTCGATGCTGCTGGCGCCGCTGACCGAGGCACGCTGCCAGCGCCTGATCCGCACCCTGATGGGCTCCGACGACCTCGACCCGGCCCTCGTCTCCCGGATCACTACCTCCGCGGCCGGCAACCCACTGTTCGTCGAGCAGATGGTGGCGGCCCTCGTCGACGACGGCCTGCTGCGCCGGGAGGGCAGCCGGTGGATCGCCACCGGCAGCCTGCGCAACGTGACGGTGCCGCCGACCATCTCGTCCCTGCTCGCGGCCCGGCTCGACCGGCTCGACCCGCCCGAACGGCGGGTCCTTGAACGCGCCGCCATCGTGGGGGAACGCTTCTACCTCGACGCCGTCATCGACCTGTCGGACCCAAACGAACAGCCGATGGTCGCCGCCCACTGCCTGAGCCTGGTCCGCAAGGAACTGGTGCATCCGGACCGGTCCGACCTGCCCGGCGTCGAGGCGTTCCGGTTCCTGCACGTGCTGCTGCGCGATTGCGCCTACCAGTCCACCGCCAAACGGCAGCGCGCCGATCTGCACCAGCGGTTCGCCCAGTGGCTGCAGACCCGGCTGGAGGGCGGCCCCGGTGAGCACGACGAACTGGTCGGCTACCACCTGGAGCAGGCGTTCCGTTACCGGGTGGAGATCGGGCAACGCGACACCGAGACGGTCGAGCTGGGCCGATCCGCGGCGACCTGTCTGATCGAGGCGGCGGACCGGGTGCGCCAGGGCGACGAGACCGGCGCGGCCCAGCTGCTCAAGCGGGCCATCACCCTGCTGCCCGAGACGGACCCGCTGCGGCTACGGGCCGAGATCGACCTCGGCTGGGCGCTGTACTCGTTCGGCCGGCTCTCCGACGCCGAGCGCATCCTGCGCCAGGTGACCGAGCGGGCCCGGCGCGCCGGGGAGGAGGGCCTGCGGGCCCACGCCCGGCTCGCGTACCTGCGGGTGCTGTTCTCCACCGATCCGGAGGGCCTGGTCGCCAGGACGCTGACCGAAGCCGCGGCGTGCCTGACCAACTTCGTGCAGGCCGGCGACGAGGTCGGCGCGGCGCTCGCCTGCCGCAGCCAGGCCAACGCCTACCTGGCGGCCGGGCAGTTCGCCGCGGCCGAGCGGGCGATGGAGAACGCCGTCCGGCATGCGGAAGAATCCGGCGTGCCCCGGGCCGCGCAGTCGCTGCGCCGGGAGCTCACCATGCTCATGAGCTGGGGGCCCCGGCCAGTCGCCGTCGGGATCACCCGGGCAAACGAGGCCCTCGACGCCGCTGACGACGACCGGGCTCTGCGTCGGGCCGTGCTCGCCCAGCTCGCGGTCCTCACCGCCATGTCGGGGGATCTGGAGGGCGCGCAGATCCATCTCAAGGCGGCCGAGGAGATCGTTCACGACCTGCGCGCCCCTCGGGTCGACCCCTTTCATGGCGGGTTCGTCGTGGCCCGAGTGGCACTGCTCGCCGACGAGCTGGCAGTCGCCGAGCGGGAGCTGCGGCGAAGCTGCCGGCAGCTGTCCCGGATGGGGGAACGCGCGTTCCTGGCCAACCGGGCCGCGGCACTCGCCGACGTTCTCGTCCGGCTCGGCAAGGTCGACGACGCGGGCAAGTACGTCACCCGGTGTCGGGACGCCGCCGCCGCCGACCAGCTACCGGCCCAGGCCGGATGGTGCGGGGTCCACGCGAAGCTCTTGGCGCTGCGCGGCCGCGATGCCGAGGCCCTCCGGTTCGCCGACACCGCCGTCGATCTCGCCAGCCGCACCGACGACACCGACGGCCAGGGACACGCGCTGCTGTCCCGCGCCGAGGTGCTCTACCGGGCCGGCCGCAAGGACGACGCCGCCGAGAGCCTGGAAGCTGGCATCACCCGGTATCTGCACCGGGGCAACGTCGCCGCGGCAAACCTCGGCCGCCGGCTGTTCGGCACGCTCGACGGCCCCCCGCCAGGGACGGGAGGCCCCTCGCCGGGAACGGGATAGCGGGGCGGCCCGCGCCCGCGCGCTCAGCGCAGCAGTCCGCGCAGCCGCGCCTGTTCCTGCAACCAGTACATCTCCTGCGCCCACAACCGCAGCCGCTCGACGGCGGCGAGCTCGCCGGCCAGAGCCTGCGCCACGGACGGCCGGCTCAGCACCTCAACGCCGAGGGGCGCCCACTGCCAGTCGGCCTCCTCCTCGCAGGCTCGCTGGTAGGCGGCCCGCCGCAGGGCTATCTCAGCAAGGGCGAAATCGACCTGCTCGGAGAGCAGGTCGAGACGCGCAAGCAGGTCCGCGTCACGAACCCACGGACGGCCGCTATAAGCGGGCAATGGAACGGGCCGCGCAGACATATTGGGGGAAGGGTACGAGCCCGCGGACACCGGGAACAACACACATCCCGGAACAGACCTCTGAGCTGCGGTTTATTCTTCCACCCGGCCGGAATCGGCGACCCCCTCGGGGAGAACCCGGTGGACACCCGAGTCGGGTGAGACGACGGTCGGGACGTGAGCAACGGAGGTCCGAGGGTAACGCCTACGGTACGGCGTCCATGGTGCCGATCAGATCCGTAAGCCAGCCTGGGGGTCTTTCGGTGAGTCTCACACCACCCGTCCTGCTGATGGTGCTCGGTTTTCCACTCTTCGTGATGGCGGGGATGCTCATGATGGGCGGGATCGAGAAACGTCTGATCGGCTCCCGCGGGTTGCTCTCCCTGGTCACCGAGGACGGCACCGCCTCGGTGGGCGACTGCGGACCATCCGGTGCACGACCGTCACCCAGCGCACCCGCCACACTCAGCGCACCCGCGTCATCGGGCGATCGGACGTCACCGCTCAGCAGCTGAGCCGTCTCCCAGCCCGCGGGGTGCGGACAGGTGAGGCGGCGGTCAGCGGCGGCGGGATCCCCCGCCGACCCACAACCGACCGTCGAGACCGGCCTCCCGCAACAACGCGGCGAACGCCGGCGTGGGTGCCTGGATCTCCAGACGTGAGTGCACCCGGCGGAGCAGCAGATCGGCGCGGAGCAGAGCGGCGAGCCCCGGGATGTCGATCGAGCGCAGGCCCGCGACATCCACCGTGACCGTCCCCCCGCCCCGGCCGAGATGCTCGCCGATCTGCTCACGGAACCGGAGCCGCCCGGCAGTGTCGAGTTCCCCGGCGAGTTCGATGAGCACGTCCTCGCCTGTCCGCTGCACGGACATCCGCAAGGCTCCAGCATCCGCCCGCATGACTTCCACCCCCCGATGTCGTCACTGCGTTGGGTCACCCCCGATCAGTTACGCAGAGTAACATGCCTCGGTTGGCTGGATCCCCGGCGGACGTCAGCCGGCGCGCAGACGCTTGATCAGAGCGTTTGTCGAGCTATCATGCCCCAGCTCCGGTTCCTGCTCGGACCCGAGTTCCGGAATGATCCGACCGGCCAGCACCTTGCCGAGCTCCACGCCCCACTGGTCGAAACTGTTGATCCCCCAGATGACACCCTGGGTGAACACCTTGTGCTCGTACAGTGCGATCAGCTGACCGAGGGTGAACGGAGTCAGCTTCTGGGCGAGCAGGGTGTTCGAGGGTCGATTACCCGGGAAGGTCCGATGTGCAACGAGGCCCGGCGCGACACCCTCGGCGGCCACCTCCGCGGCTGTCCGGCCGAACGCGAGGGCCTCCGTCTGCGCCAGGAAGTTGGCCAGCAGCAGGGCATGCTGGTCCACCCCGGCGCCGTCCGCCGTGCCCACCCCGGGATGGTTCGGCCGGACGAAGCCGATGAAATCAGCCGGGACGATCGTCGTCCCCTGGTGCAGGAGCTGGTAGTACGCATGCTGTCCGTTCGTGCCGGGAGTCCCCCAGACGATCGGTCCGGTCGGCGTCGGCACGGGCCGCCCGGTGAGATCGACCGACTTCCCGTTGCTCTCCATGTCCAGCTGCTGGAGATAAGCCGGGAATCGGCCCAGGTAGTGGCTGTAGGGCAGCACCGCGTGCGTCGCGGTACCGAAGAAGTCGCGGTACCACAGGCCGATCAGGCCGAGCAGAACCGGAAGGTTCCGCTCGAACGGAGCCGTCCGGAAGTGCGTGTCCATGGCGGCGAAACCGGCGAGGAACTCCCGGAAGTTCGGCGGCCCGATCGCGATCATCAGCGAGAGGCCGATCGCGGAGTCCACCGAGTACCGGCCGCCCACCCAGTCCCAGAACTCGAACATGTTCTCGGTGTCGATACCGAACTCGGCGACCTTCTCGGCATTCGTGGAGACCGCGACGAAATGCCGGGAAACGGCGTCCTCGCCGAGCAGGCCGGTGAGCCAGGACCGCGCGGCCCGCGCATTGGAGATCGTTTCCAGGGTGGTGAACGTCTTGGACGAGACGATGAACAGGGTGCTGGCCGGATCGAGATCGGCGGTGGCCTCCCAGATGTCGGTGGGGTCGACGTTGGAGACGAACCGGACTTCGATCGACCGGTCGGCATAGTCGCGCAGGGCGTCGTAGGCCATGGCGGGTCCCAGGTCGGAGCCGCCGATGCCGATGTTGACCACCGTCCGGATCCGCTCACCGGTGGCACCCAGCCATTCTCCCGACCGCACCCGGTCGGCGAATCGGGACATCGCGTCGAGCACCCGATGCACGTCAGGGACGACGTCGGCGCCATCCACCTCGATCCGGGTTCCGGCCGGGGCGCGCAACGCCACGTGCAACACCGGTCGGTTCTCGGTGACGTTGATCCTCTCGCCCCGGAACATCGCCTCGATCCGGTCCGCCAGCCCGGCGCGCCGGGCCAGCGCGGTCAGCAACTCGACGGTGCGCGCGGTCAGCCGGTTCTTGGAGTAGTCAAGATAGAGTCCGTCCGATTCGACGGCGAACGTCTCGCCACGCCGGGGATCGGCGGCGAACAGATCCCGCAGGGACACCTCGGAGATCTCGCGCAGATGCGTGGTGAGCGCCGCCCATTCCTCGGTCGCGGTGATGTCCAGCGGAGCCACCGGGGCAGCGGGCTCGGTTGTCGACATGACGTGGGATGCCCTTCCTCGCAGGTTCAACATGTGCCGCAGTGCCCATCATCCGCACTGCGGCGGCGGCGGCGCTCGCCAGCCCCGTCGACCTGCCCGTGTCGCCGATCCGGCACGCCGGACCGGCCGGCCGGGGGTAGGGAATGGGGGGTCAGGGCCGTAGGATCACCAGGAACCCGACGAAGGGCGTCATTGCAGGCCAGGATGGTTCTCGGCGCACGGGTGGCGGTACAGCGGATGCCCGGCGTGGTAGCGGACGGATCTGGACCTTGTTGATAGATAAATCTCGGGTGGAGGCGGCGCTTCCCGGTTACTCCGTCGAGGGCGACCTGGGCCGGGGTGGCTACGGGCTCGTGCTGGCCGGCCAGCACCGGCTCATCGGCCGCAAGGTCGCGATCAAGATCCTGCTGGACACCTCCGACGACCCCGATCTGCGTGCCCGCTTCCTGTCCGAGGCTCGGGTGCTGGCTGAACTGGACCATCCGCACATCGTGCGTATCCACGACTACGTGGAGCACGAGGGCACCTGCCTGCTCGTCATGGAGCTGCTCTCCGGCGGCACGCTCAAACAGCGGATGAGCTCGGGACCGGTCTCCGCCGAGACCACCTGCTCGATCGGGCTCGCGGCCGCGGCCGCCCTCGCCACGGCGCACGGCCACGGAGTGCTGCACCGGGACATCAAGCCGGACAACATCATGTTCGCCGGCGACGGGCTGCTGAAGGTGACCGACTTCGGCATCGCCAAGATTTTCGACGGAGCGGAGACCACCGCCAGCGCGATCCTGGGAACGCCGCGTTACATGGCTCCCGAGCAGATCATAGGGACGCGTCTCTTCCCGTCCACCGATCTTTACGCCCTCGCGGGTGTGCTCTACGAGATGATCGCCAACCGACCGCTGTTCGGCCGTCAGATGGCGGTGCAGCCGCTGACCCACCACCATCTGACAATCATGCCGGAACCGCTCACCATGGTTCCGCCACCCGTCTCCGCGGTGATCCTGCGGGCGCTGGCGAAGGATCCGGGCACCCGCTTCGCCGACGCCGCCGACTTCGCCCTGGAACTCGCCCGAGCGAGCAGCCGCGCGTTCGGCCCGACCTGGCTGTCCCGGTCTGACGTCAAGGTGCGGATCGACGACGAGATCCGGGAGGCCGCGCTCGCCACCTCGACCACCCCGCGCCCGCCGGCCCCCGGTCGACCCGGCTTCCCTGGCGCGCCACCGGGCGGACCGGGCCCACGGATCGGGTACCCGGGCGCACCGAACGGCCCGAACGGGCCGGGGAGTCCCGCCACGCCGAGTGCTCCCGGAGCACCCGGTGGTCCGGTCAGCCGTCCGATAGGGGGATACCCACCACCGGTTGGGCCGGGCTGGGCTGGATTCCCGCCGGGCAACACTCCACCGCCGCGGTCGACCCCACCGCCGCGGCCGCTCGGCCCCGGGTACGGCGGCCCCGGGTACGGCGGACCGGGCGGCCCCGGCGACCAGACGTACCGGCCCGGTCCGGGGGGACCGGTGCACGGGATGGCGGGGGTACCACCGACCGCCACCCGCCAGGCCGGGCACCAGTCGAATCCGAACGCCCGTAACCGGACGCCGCTCATCATCGGAGCGGTCGCGTTCGTCGTCATCGTCGCCCTCACCGTCGGCATCGTGGCAGCGGTGACGAACTCGGGCGGCGGCAGCGGCGGCGGTGACCGCGGCGGCGGCACGGCACGCCTCGCAACCGCCTACCGGGGAACGGCGCTGTCGGTGCAGGGCCTGAGCCCCTACAGCGTCGATGTCGATCCCGACGGCTCGCTGCTCGTCTCCAGCCTCGCGACGGACCGCATTCAGAAGATCACCCCTGCCGGGGCGGTCAGCGACCTCGCGGGCACCGGAGCCGGCGGGATCAGCGGCGACGGCGGCCCGGCCAGCGCGGCGCAGCTTGACGGGCCCGGATCGACCAGCCGTGACAAGGCCGGCAACATCTACATCGGGGACGCGAAGAACAACCGGATCCGCAAGATCAGCCCAGCCGGGGTAATCACTACGATCGCCGGCACCGGTGACGCCGGTTACGGCGGCGACGGCGGCCCAGCCACCGCGGCGAAGATCAACAGTGCGGAAAAGGTGACCACCGGGCCGGACGGCAGCGTCTACCTCTCCGATTACGAGAACCACCGGATCCGCAAGATCAGCCCGCAGGGGATCATCACCACGTACGTGGGCACCGGAGTCGCGGGTTACACCGGCGCCGGCGGCCCGGCCACCGCGGCAAAGATCAACGGCCCGAACGATCTCCAGATGACCGACGACGGCACCCTCTACTTCGCCGACCTCGCCAGCGACACCATTCAGAAGGTGACCCCGGGCGGGATCATCACCACCGTCGCCGGGACCGGCGAGGAGGGCTTCTCGGGTGACGGCGGCCCGGCCACCCGGGCCAAGCTGAACGTGCCGTCGCTCACCGTCGGCCCGGACGGCCGGACGCTCTACATCGCCGACTACCGCAACCACCGGATCCGCCGGGTCGACCCGAACGGCGTGATCACCACGATCGCCGGCATCGGCGTCGAAGGCTCCGGCGGCGACGGCGGCCCAGCGGCCGCCGCCCAGTTCAAGAACCCGAGCTCGGTCGCGGTCGACGGCAGCGGCGCGCTCTACATCGCGGACAACGGCAACGACCGGGTGCGCCGCATCGATCCGAACGGCACCATCACGACCGTCGCCCAACCGGGCTAGGGTATCGCCGATGACCTAGGGTATCGCCGGTGACACGGATGGTCGGACGACTCGTGACGACCATCGTCCACTCCCGGACTCGTAGCAGCCGTGAGGACTGACCGTGGATGACGAGCCTGACCGACGATCGGTGTTACGGACCGCCGGAGCCGGCGGGCTCGGACTCGCCGCGCTCGGGCTCGGTGGCGGCCTGATGAGCGCCTGCCAGCAGGAGGACGCCCCCCACCCGACACCGACGGCGATCGACTGGCGCACGCTCGACGAACGGCTGATCGGTCCGCTGCTGCGACCGACCGATCCGGACTACGCCGTCGCCAGCATGCTGTTCAACCCGGCTTTCGACGCGGTACGCCCGCAGGCGGTGGTCCGTGCCATGTCTGCGGGGGACGTCACGGCCTGCATCGACTTCGCCCGCTCCACCGGGATACACCTCGTCGCGCGGGCCGGTGGCCACAGCTACGGGGGCTACTCGACGACGACCGGGCTGGTCGTGGACGTGACTGCGATGGCGTCGGTCCGGCCGGGGCCCGACGGCACCGCGCTGATCGGGGCCGGAGCGCTGCTGATCGACGTCTACTCCGCACTCGCCGAGAACGGGCTGGCGCTGCCGGCCGGATCATGCCCGACCGTCGGCATCGCCGGGCTCGCCCTCGGCGGCGGCATCGGAGTGTTGAGCCGGCGCTACGGTCTGACCTGCGATCGGATGGTCTCCGCCGAGGTCGTGCTGGCCTCCGGGGAAACCGTGCGCACCGACGCCGACACCGAGCCGGACCTCTTCTGGTCGCTACGCGGCGCGGGCGGGGGCAACGTCGGCATCGTGACGTCGTTCACCTTCGCCACCCATCGGGCGACACCGTTGGTGCTGTTCACCTACCGCTGGCCCTGGGACGTGGCCGCGGACGTGCTCACCGCGTGGCAGGGCTGGATCGCCGACAGTGGCGGCGCGCCAGAGGACCTGTGGTCGACCTGCGTCATGACCTCGATGCCGACAACCGGGGTCACCGGCAGTCCGGCCCTGCGGGTGAGCGGCGTGCTCGCGGGCGGCGCCGACGACACGCGGATCACGTGGCTGCGGGATCGACTCGCCAACCTCGTCGCCGCCGTCGGCCGGAGGCCCTCGAGCACCTTCGTCGCCCAGCGTGGCCATCTCGAAACGATGCTGCTCGAGGCGGGCTGCGCGGGCAAAAGCGTTGACACGTGCCACCTGCGCGACCGGACGCCCGGAGGCACCCTGCCACGGGTGGCCCAACGGGCCGCCTCGGCGTTCCTCGCCGAACCGATGCCAGCCGGCGGGGTCGAGACGATGCTCGCCGCGCTCGAGCGACGCCAACGCACGCCCGGGGCCGGTCCGGGTGGCATGATCCTGGATTCCTGGGGCGGCGCGATCAACCGGGTCGGCCCGGGTGACACGGCGTTCGTGCACCGCGACACGCTCGCCAGCGCCCAGTTCGTCGCCGGGTACTCCGTCGACGCCTCCCCGGCGGACAAAGAGGCTAACCAGAGCTGGTTGCGATCCACGGTGGCGGCGACGGCGCCGTTCATGTCGTCGTCGGCGTACCAGAACTACATCGACCCGGACCTCACCACCTGGGCCGATGCGTACTACGGGGCGAACCTTCCACGGTTACGCCAGGTCAAGCGCGCCTACGACCCGGACAACCTGTTCCGCTTCGCGCAGAGCATCGCGCCGTCCTGAGCGGTCCCAGCGGTCCCAGCGGTCCCGAGCGGGGGCTTCCCCGGCCAGGCCGGCCATTGCCCCGGGCAGCCACCCCGCGCCGGGAATCGAGGTCGACCGACCCGGGGTGGCATGCACTATTAGATCCGTTCATGTATCCGTTGCCTACTGCCTACCTATGGTCAGATCCCTGTCCATCCGCTGTCCCCCGGCCCCGCCACCGCGCAGTTCACTCACCGCTCCGGCGATTCATCTTGCGACAACTACTCAAGGTGAGTACACACATGCTGTCGGTAACACACCGGCGTTGGTGTCCGTCTGGCCGTGTCGACTGGGTTTTCTGTGAGGTCCTCGATGAAAAGAATCTTCTGGCCGTATGGTGTCGGGCTGTTCGCCCTGTTCTTCGCGGTGACGGCACCGGGTAACGCCGCCGATGTAGTGCACAGCGCCGTCGGTGCGCTCGGTGGTGTGGCCGACGGACTGTCCACCTTCGTGTCCCAGGCGGCTACCTGACCGGAGCGACAGCACACCCGGAGTGTCCGGAACAGGAAATCCGGATCAGGAAAGCTGCCTAGCCAGCGGCCTGGTCACGGCCACGGTCCCACTCCAGTCCGAGATGTCGGATTCGACGACCCCCCACCGCGCTCCCTTGGCTGCGATGACCCGGCCGTCGCCGATGTACATCCCGACATGGCCCGGTGCCTCGGCGGTGCCGTCGGGGCCCGGGGTGAACAGCAGGTCCCCCGGCTGCGGATCGACGCCCGCGACCTGCGGGCCGAACCGCAGCTGGTCGGTCGTCACGCGGGGGAGCTCGATGCCGATGCGGCGATACGCCTCCCGGACCAGCGACGAGCAGTCCCAGGCCTCGGGACCGGTCGCGCCCCAGACGTAGGGCTTGCCGATCTGCGACTGCATGAAGGCGACCATCGGGGCGACCGAACCAGCGGGGATGCCGACGCCGAGCTCCAAGGCGTCGCCGTACACCTGCGCCTGCGCGAGGATCGCGCGGACGTAGTTACGTGTCTCGGTGTACGGCGGAATGCCGGCGAAGGCAAGCACCGCACCCGCTCCCGCGTTGTACGCGGCCAGCATCTTCTCCTGGGCCGCGCCGGACACGGAGGCGACCGAGGCCGCCACCGCGCAGTCGTACCGGGCCGCCGCGGGGATCGCGTCGGCCGGGTTCCACACGTCGCCCTGCCCGTGGGACGCCCACGTCCCGGGCATGAACTGGGCGATCCCCATCGCGCCCACGGGTGACCGGGCCCGCGGGTTGAAACCCGACTCCTGGTGTAACTGGGCGGCCAGCAGGGCGGGAGTCACCTCGGCGCACCCGGCCGCGTTCGCCGCATCAATGATCGTCTGCAGGTACTCGGCCGGGATGCCGTCGGAGTTCCTGATGGTCCGGTTACCCCCGCCCTGATCCTGGATGAAGGGACCGGCGATAATCAGAATGAGGACGGAGACCAGCATGACGACGCCGCCGATGACGAAAGCCGCGCCCGCCCCCGTCCAGACCAGCCAGCGGGAACGCTTACGGGTGAAGCCGCGGGCCATCACGCCTCACCGGCCCGGTGCGTCGCCGGCGACGCTCGACAGATCCGCGCCGGCGACCCGCCACGTCCCGTCGGTCTGGCGCAGGAGAGTGAGCGCCGGGGTGGACAGCGCCACCACCGGGGCTGCGCCGCCCGCCGCCGTCTCGCGGCGCACGTTCAGCTGAAGCACCACCCGACCGGTGGCCGTCGTGTCGATCCCGCCCAGGGGCGTGGTCGCC
>NZ_CDWWEW010000014.1:0-15178 GCF_977966315.1 Frankia sp. CeRuru1 | reverse complement strand
CCCCCGGCGCCCAGGCTGGCCGCAAAGTCCTCAGGGAGGCAGTCGCGGGCCCGCTCGACACCGGCTGCCGGGCCGGGGTCCGTCCGGGCGTCGAAGGACTGCCAGCGCGTGAAGCAGTCGGCGGCTACCGCCGCCGGGTCCTTCCGGTCCACCTCGCCGGTGGGTAGCGCAGACGCGGTGGCCAGCGGCGGACCCGGCGCCTGACTCGCCCCGGGCGGTGGCCCCGTGGTGGCGGACGGGGCGGGAGACGGAGCGGGGGACGGATCGGCAGCACTGCCCAGCGTGCCGCATCCGGCCACGGTGACCACGGTGAGCAGCAGTCCGACGGCCAGCCAGAACCGGGGCCTCACCGCGGCCGGCCGGAGCGAGGCGGCACCGAGGTGAGAGCGCTCATTCCCGACCGTCCAGCCAGTCCCGCACCCGCCCCCGACGCACCCGCCACTGGTGACCGACCTTGCGGGCCGGGATGGCCCGTTCCGAAAGCAGCTTGAGGACGGTGCTCTCCGACAACCGCAACCAGGCGACCAGTTCATCGACGGTGAGCACTTCGTCGTCGTCGGAGGGTCGGGAGGGCGCACCACCGGCGGGCGTCGGCGCGAGCGGAGGGGGCGCGAACGGAGGCGCCGCGGCGGCGGGCGCCGGTGTGCTGCGGGAGGCGACGGTCGGTGGCATGCCGGTCGGGCGGGCCGAGGCCGTGCGGAGCCGGCCGGATGCCGCCGGAGCGGACCGGGCCGGGGCCGAGCCGACCGGGGATTTCGCGGGCGTCGCGCCCTGCGGTGCGCCGGAGCGCTGGGATGGCCGAGGCGTCGCCGTCGAGAAGCCGTCCTGCGCCACCGACGCTCCTTTCCCATCTGCCGCACGCACGGTGCCGGTGTAGTCCAGGCCGCCCCCAGCCCGCCGCGTCGCGGATCACAGCCGAACCGTCCGCCGAACCGTCCGCCAGTTCGTCCCCTCGATCCGGACGGCACATCTCCGGTTCCGGAAGGTACACCGACCCACCCAGGATGGGTAGCTTCGACCAGAGCTTGTCATACTCGAATGACTCGTGTTACATCGATCCGACCGCAGCCGAGTGCAGATAACAGTAAGTAACCTTAACTGGCACTAGCTAACCTTAGAAGGCCGGGAGGTCGACGGCGCGTGAGCGATGTGCCACAGGCACCGTACGGTGAGGAAGGCGACGCGCGGCCCGTTTCGCTCATTGGTGCCCGCATACCCTCGCCGGTCTCCCATCCCGACGGTCCGCCCATCCGGAATGATCAGTACATACGAGACGATCAGTACATACGGGACGAAGCAGCAGACGCCGAATACGTAGAGTCACCTCCCCAGGCACGATCCGGGCGCCGACGACATCGACGGCGGGGCGGAACGGGCTCGCCGCGGCCACTCGACGAAGCGTGGCAGAGCGAGGCATTCCACCTCGATGATGCGACATCGGCGGCCCGTTCGGGTGCGGACCGTACAAACACGTCCGACGACACACCGCCATCGGTGCCGGGTGCCAGGACCGAGGCACCCGGCACCGGGCCGGGCCGGGTGACCTCGGGCGCGGACACCAGCTCCCGGCGCACCCGCGGCGCCGCTGCCCGGCGCGCCGGCCGCCCGTCGGCGATTCCGCCCCGTAACCAGGCTGATCCCTCCCGCCGTCCAACCCGGCCGGCAGATCCCCGCGGTTCGACCCCGGTTCCCCCGAGCGCGGTGGAATCCTCGCAGGAGGTGAACAGCGCGCCGGGTGGCAGCGCGCCGGGTGGCAGCGCGCCGGGTGGCAGCGCGTCAGGCCGAGGCGTCAGCCCGGTTGCGAGTCCTGGTTCCGGTGGCGGCCCAACTGCGGTACCACCACACCCAACCGGGCCACTGCCGGCCCCGAACGGGCCGCGCGTCCGGCCGCCGCGCGCCTCCGCGCCCCGTCGTCCGCAGCCGCCGCGGCCGCCGCGGACGACACCGGCCGCGCCGACGGATGCGGCGTCGATCGGCGGCCCGAGCGATCCGCCGACGGCAACCGTTCCATCCACCGCGGCCGGCCGGCCAGCCCCGACCGGCCCGATCGAGGTAACCAGCCCGATCGAGGTAACCAGCCCCGGGGATGCGCAGGCCCCTCCCACGGACCATCCGGTCGTCTCCGAATCGTCCGTCCCGGGCCACATCTCCGCGGTGCCGGTCGCACCGCCGGTCGCCCGCTACACGCCGGCCGTGCCCGTCGCGCCCGTCTCGCCCGCCGCGGGCATGAAGCAGCTGACGGCTCCAGCACTCCCCACCGCGCAGCCGCAACCGCAGCCGGACCCGGCGTCTCGGTCCACCCGCAAGGCCGCGGCGGCAGGCGGCCAGACCGTCTCGCGTCGCCGGCCGTCGTCGGACGGTCGGCTGTGGCCGTGGCAGGAGCCGTGGGTCGGCGTGCGCGATCTCGAGCCGTGGGAAGAGATTCCGGTACGGCTCTCTCTGCGCGACCGGGCCCGTATCCCGTTGCCCGGTTCGTGGCGGATCGCGGTGACCTCGCTGTTCCCCTACTCCGGGACCACCACCCTTGCCGGGGTCGTCGGGCTGACCCTCGCCGGGGTGCGGGCGCAGCCGGTCCTCGCGGTCGATCTCTGGCCGGGGGAGTCTCCCGGGGGGGCGCCATCGTCGCCTGTGGGCACCGACACCGAGGACGAGGACGAGGACGAACCACGCGGTGATCCGCTCGCGATCCGGGTCGGCGCGGCCGGAACGACGACGGTCGCCGACGTCGCCCGCCGGCAAGCCTCCGACAGTACGGTGACCGATCTACCCCTGATGATCAATGGTCGTCCCGCGGGCAGCACCAGGGACCTCGACGTGCTTCCCGTGCGACGCGGTGTTGGCGGAGGAGCCGACCGGCACGACGGTGACGGTTCCGGCGACGAGGCGCCCGCCGTCGTCCCCGCGGACGACACCGTCGCCCCGACCGGACTGCGGTCCGTGCTCGGCCTGCTCGCGCATTCCTATCCACTGGTGCTGGTCGACGCGCCGGCCGAGGCACCGCTGACGCCTACGGCGGTCCAGGCCGCGGACCTCATCATCCTCGTCACGCTCGCGACCGCCGCCGATCTGGAAGCGACGCTCACCAGACTGCGTACGTTGCGGGACGCGGCGGGTGGTGGCTCAGCCAGACACGGCGGGCCAATGATTGTGGCGGCCATGATCGCGCCGCGCCGGGGCCGTCCCTCGCCCCGGACCCGCGCGGCGGCGGCCCGGCTCGGGAGGCAGGTCGACACACTGATCCGGATCCCGTACGACGCCCGGCTCGACCCCAGCAGGCATACTCCGGTACGGATTCCTCGACTACGCCGACGTACTCGCCGCGCCTACCTCCGGCTGGCCGCGGCTGCCGTGGAAGCCCTGTTCACTCTCGCGAAAGCCGAGGTCACGGCCGCTGCGGGCGCTGTCGATCAGTCGGGGGCGGCCGGCGGCGCCGCGGAGGCGGTCACCGCCCGTGCAGATTCTGACGCTTCCGGCGGCCCACGAGCGACTACCGAGGATCACCGTGCGGCGCAGGGCGTATCATTTGGCGACCTACGGTCACCAACGGCACCCACAAGGATCGCCGGACCAGATCGGCCGGGCGGCCCCCCGCCTGTGGGAAAGGAACCGAGATGATCCTGGACGCCGCCGCCGTCAAGGCGACCGTTGTCCTCGCCGAGATACAGGTCAACCCGGATGACTCCAAGGCGCCTGGCATCAATGCTCTGAAAGACCTGGTCAACGGCCTGGCGGCCTATGCGGTGGTCGCTGCAGTCGCCGCTGTGCTACTGGGTGGTATCGCATGGGCACTCGGCGAGCGGATGGGCCTCGAGCGCGCGTCGATGGTCGGCAAGAGCGGTGTGATCGCGGGCTTCGGTCTCGCATTCCTCGTCGGTGCCGCGGCAGCCTTCGTCAACTTCTTCCTTGCCACCGGCGCAACGGCCACCGCGCCCGACCCTAACCCGGCTGGCCAGCGTCAACCCGCCGTCGAGCTCACCGTTGTCGTTGACCCCGGCGTGGTCCATGACCCATCGTCAACGCTCTTCTGACCTGTTCCCCGGATATCAGCGGGCGGACATTGCGATGATGACCGTGCCGTCTTGTGAGGGGAGTGGGCGTTGGTAAGCCTTGTGGAGTGGGCCGCCAGACGTCTGATCATCATCATCGTGACCACTGGCACGGTGAGTGTGATCGGCGGATTGGTCATCGGCCGTTACGTGGTTCCAGACAATGGTTCGAATGGCTCGGATACCGCGTCCGTCGCGCCGCAGACTTCTCCGAGCGCTACCCCGCCCGGAGTAACGCCGACGCTGGTCCCCTCGCCGAAACCGTCCAGCCAACCGGCCGACACCGCCGCCCCCACCTCAGTCCCCGGTGTCCCCACCCGGATCAACGAGTTCGGTATCCCGGTCGGCTACCCCCGCACCGAAGCCGGCGCCGTCAGCGCCTGCGCCAACTATGTTTCTGCATACGTAAAAGCTACCAATCGCGAGCCCACGCGCCTCAAGCAAATTTTTAGATCAATAGCAGATCCCTCGACTGCCAATCGACTCAGCCAACTTCTTATTGATGTCAATAATCAGACCGCAAAAAATTTTGGAGTTGCATCTGTAAACTCCCCCGACTTTCAATTGATTTATCGAACCCTCGGATATAAAGTTGAAAAATTTAATCCCAACGAGACAAAAGTATATATCTGGTCCAATGCAAGTGCCGGAATAATTGGTGGATCGCCGAACTACAAGCCTCGAAACTTCTGGGGAACCGACCTCTGTACGGTGAGCTGGAGTGGAACAGATTGGAAACTTTCTGACGCCACCGATGGCCCGGATGGTCCTGATCCCGTTGAGCAGCGGTCCGAGGAATTTCGGAGTTTTCTTCTGATCGGAGCGGTCGCATGACGTCCGGCGGTACAGGCGAAGGCAGTATTATCCTGGCCTTCAACCCCAATCCACTCGATGCAATCAAGGGTGCGATATCGGGGAGTGCGGATGCGTACTTCAACTCGATGGGCAAGGCCTTCTGCGGCATGGCGGCTGACCTGTCCAGCTCCGTATTCAGCTTCGCGGCGCAGAAGACGACCATCGACCTGAACGCCGACTACGTCGTCCAGAACTACAACATCGCGTTCGGGGTGGCGGTACTGATCGTCACCGGCCTGTTCATCTGCGCCTGCATCATGGGCGCCGTACGCGGTGATCCTCACATCTTCACACGGGCGCTAGCCTCCACCGGCACCGCGATCCTCGGCTCGTTCGTCGCACTCACCCTGCTGCAGATGGTGCTCACTGCCTCGGACGGGATCGCCGACGCCTTCGGTGACGGGAAGCCACTCGGCTCGACCCTGGTAGCCCAACTGCGGGCTCTACCGGAGCAGGGGAACTTCGCACTCGACATCGTCCTGTCGCTGCTGGTGGCGTTGTTCTCGTTTGCGCTCTTCGTGGTGCTGTACATCCGCAAGGTTGCGATCATCGTGATGGCGGTGTTCATCCCGGTGTATCTGGCCGGGCAGCCGACGATGTCCACGAGCGCCTGGATCAAGCGGGCGACCGAGATCCTCTTGGCGCTGATTTTCGCGAAGCCGGTTATTTACGCGATTTTCACGCTCGGTGCCGGTGTGGCAAGCGACTCGAGCGGCTCCACAGTCGATCAGACACTGACGATCCTCGGCGGGGCCGTGGTGATGATTGCGGCGGTGTTCGCCCCCTTCGTCCTGCTGCACCTGATGGGATTCGCCGACATCCACCTGATGCGCGCCGTCGGTTCGGCAGGTCGGCGCAGTGCCGCGTCGTTCGGCCAAGGGGCGGGTGCGTTGCTGGGATCGACGTCGCGGGAGACTTTCCGCGGAATCGGTGCACGGCTGCAGACCCGCAATCGCGGCATGCTCGGCGACGCCGGTGGCGTCGGCAGCTTTGGCGCCGAGCCCGCGCTGCCCCGGCCGGCCGCGCTACGGACCGGTCGTGGCAGCGGCCTCGGCGCTCCGGCGGGCACGTCCTCCCGGACGGGTGCCGCCACGGCCGCGGTGCGCGGCTCGACAGCCGGCCGGCCCCGGGCCGGCGGTGGCAGTACCCGGCAACCGGCAAGAGCCGCCACCCCCACCAGGGCGACGGTCACGGTCGGCAGCAATTCCAGGCCGGTCGGCGCCACGAGGACGATGCGCCCGGGTTCCGTCACGGGCGGGGCACGCGGGCCCGGTCAGGCCACGACGCGGGTACCCGTGCCCCCGTCGGCGTCCCGGCCTCCGAAGATGACGGCGGCGGTGCCGCCGTCCCGCACCGGCGGCACGTGAGTAGTTGAGTGGCGAGGTAGCGAGGTAGCCGATGATCGCGGAACGCAGTTACCGCTTCGGACCGCTGGAACGCGGCGGAGTCATGCTGGGCATGCGCTGGCCGCAGCTCGGCCTGATGATCGGCGTGATGCTGTGCGTGCTCGGGGCACTTCGCTCTCCACTCCTGTTCATCCCACTCTGGGCACTGATGGGAGTAATGCTCCTGTTTGTTGCGTTCGTCCGGGTGGAGGATCGTAATCTCGACCAGTGGGTGCCGATCCTCTTCGGCTTCACGATGCAGAAGGTGACGGGCGAAACGGTGTTCCGTGGCGCGTTCTTCCGGCTGGGTGCCGGGGAGGACCAGCTCAGCCGAACGGTCCTTCCGGGGCCGCTGTCGTCGCTGGTGATGTTGTCCGTACCGGTCGGCGGCGGCCGGTACGTGGCGGTGGTAAAGGATGCCAAGCAGCAGACCTACACCGCCGTCCTGCAGGTGCAGGGTAGCCAGTTCGCCCTGCTGGAGTCCGGTGACCAGCAGGCCAGGGTGGACGCCTGGGGGGAACTGCTGGCCGGGCTGACCGCCGGGGGCGGCAAACTGTCGCGCATCCAGTGGTTGGAACGCACGCTGCCCGACTCCGGCGACCAGCTTCAGCGGCACTGGCGGGTCCGCGGGCATCACGACGACTCTTGGGCTGCCGACGCCTACCAGCAGGTCATCGACGCGGCGGGCCCGGTGGCGCAGCGACACGAGACCTACCTCTCGTTCCAGCTTCGGGCCAGAGACGCCCGGCGCGCGATCCAGCGGGCCGGGGGCGGTGACCAGGCGGCCTGCGCCGTCCTGCTCGGCGAACTGCGCACGATGGAGGCGGCTCTCGCCCGTGCGTCCATCAACACGGTCGGATGGCTGCCGCCACGGGCGCTCGCCGCGGTCATCCGCACCACCTACGATCCGTACTCGATCGAGATGATTGACGCGCGGGGTGGTGCGAGTACGGACCTCGCCGGGGGCCTGAAGGGGTTGGCGTCCGGCATCGACCCAGCGGTCGCGGGCCCGGTCCGGACCGTCACCGCCTGGGACCACTACCGCACCGACTCCGGCTTCCACACGACGTACTGGATCAATGGCTGGCCGCGTGTGCCCTCCCCTGCCGCGTTCCTCGCTCCGCTGCTGATGGAGACGACCTGTCGGCGGACGGTTTCACTGGTGGTCGAGCCGCTGCCCGGCCGGAAGGCGGAGAAGGCGGTAAACCGACGGCGGATGGCGCACCTCGGTGAACAGCAGATGCGGGACAAGGTCGGAAAGGTCACCACCCAGCGCGACGTGGCTGAGGCCGACGAGGTCGAACGCCGCGAGCAGGAGCTGATCGCCGGATTCGGCGCCTTCCGCTTCCACGGCTTCGTCACGGTCTCCGCCGACGACCTCGACGGGCTCGCCGATGCCTGCGGTGAGGCCGAAACACTGGCCTCACGCAGCCGGTTGGAGATGGTGCGTCTCGTCGGCGAGCAGGATCAGGGCTTCAGCGTCGGAGCACTACCGTTGGCGGTGGGGGTTTCTTGAGCTCAGCACACGACGACGCCTCGGCCCGCGGGTACCCGGTCCCGACCGGCGGATACCCGACCGGCGGCTATGCGGGCAACGGCCATGCGGTGGGCGGTTACGTGCCGGCTGGCTATCCGGCCGGGGGAGCCGTGGCCGGTCGCCCCAAGCGTGCCGACAGCAGCCCCGGCGACGACGGCGACTTCGGCCCCGGCGACGACGGCGACTTCGACGACGGCGACTTCGACGACCCGCCCAGCTACGACGAGGCCGGTTACGACCCCGACGGCTACGAGGCGGCAGCCTACGAGGCCACGTCCCACGACCCGGGACGCGACGCCGAGGGCTATGTGGACCTCGGCGGCGGTCCGCGGCGGCGGCGCGAGGGACGCATATCCGCGGAGCCCCCCCGGCGCAGCCGGCGCACGGAACGGGCCGCGGCGGCCACCGAGAAGGCGGCGATGCGCCGGGCCCAGCTAGCCCTGCGCCGGGGCGCACAGCCGCCGCGGCTGTTCGGGCCGTTCGGCGGGCGGACGTTCCACAAGCTGCGGCTTCCCGCGCACATGGAGACGACGGCACAGATCGCCGGCATCTACCCGTTCGTCGTCGACTCCGGCTTGGCCGCGCCCGGCATGTACATCGGTCGGCACGTTTGGTCGGGGAACTCGTTCGACTTCGACGTCTTCGAGCTGTACCGCCAGCAGGTCATCGAGAATCCGAACTTCGCCGTGTTCGGCGCGGTCGGCTCCCGCAAGTCGGCGCTGCTGAAGACGCTGATCTCGCGGGGGGCGGCGTTCGGCTACCAGGCCGCCGTACCCTGTGACCCGAAGGGCGAGTACACGCGGCTGGCTCGGCGCCTCGGCTGTGAGCCCACCTACATCGGGCCCGGCATGGCCACCCGGCTGAACCCGCTCGACGCCCCACCCCGTCCGATGGGCATCGCCGACGAGGACTGGGCCCGTGAGGTGAAGCGGGCTCGTTCGGCACTCCTGTCGTCCCTGATCGAGACGGCGAAGGGGGTACCGCTCACCCCGGCCGAGCACACCGCGGTCGACCTGGCTCTCGACGTCGTGACCCGGCAGATCACCGGGGCGTCCCCGGACCGGTGGGCAACCCCGCTCCTGCCGCACGTGCTGGAGGCGATGACGGATCCGACCGAGGAGGACTGTGTCAACCTCCCGATGACCGCGACCGAGCTGCGCGACGCCTCCCGGGATGCCACGCTGACCCTGCGCCGGCTCACGCACGGCGCGCTGGGCGGTCTGTTCGACGGGCCTACCACCTCCCCGCTGGACTTCGACCGTCCGATCGCCGTGCTGAACCTGGAGCGGGTCCAGGGCAGCGATGAGATGATCGCCCTGATCATGACCTGCGCGCAGGCGTGGATGGAAGCGGCACTCATGCGCCAGGACGGCGTGCAGCGCTACGTCGTCTACGACGAGTGCTGGCGGCTGATGCGGTTCGCCGGCCTCGTCCGCCGGCTGTCCGCCCAGCAGAAGCTCGCCCGGCAGTGGGGATGCGCGAACGCGATCGTTGCCCACCGCATCTCCGACCTGCTGTCCGCCTCGCCGGACTCGGTGGAGATCGCCAAGGGCCTGCTCGCCGAGACCGCGATCCGGATCCTCTACAAGCAGGCATCCGATCAGATCGCCGACACGCAGGCCGCGCTCGGGCTCACCGATGTCGCCGCCGACCTGCTCCCCAGGCTCGACCCGGGCTACGCCCTGTGGCTGATCGGCGCCCGCGCCTTCTACGTCGAGCACGTCGTCGGCGACCTGGAGATCCCCGTGGTGCTCAACGGCTCGAAGATGCACGGCGAGGTCGACGACACCAACCTGACCCCCGATGATCTGGATCCGGCCGAGCTGGACCCGCCGGATCTCGGTCCCGGCCGGCTGCGCCGGATGGCCGACGAACTCCTCGACGACCGGGAACTCGAGAGCGGGGAGTTCGGGAGCGGGGAGCTCGTCGACGGCCCGGCCGTCCCACGGGCCACCGGCCTCACGGGCGGGTTCGGTTACCCACCCGTGGAGCCCAGCCCCAGCTCCACCGGCTGACGATCCCCGGGCGGCGCGCCGAGGGCGCGGTACCTGAGGACCTCGACGCGCCGGCAGAGCGGCCCCGTCAGCGTTGGAAGGTCACCCGCAGCACGGCCCGGGCGAGGGTGTGGAAGGTGAGGTTGAAGCCGACGACGGCCGGTGAGACCTCGTCGTTGATCTCTAGTTTCGGCACGTCGACCGCGTGGACGGTGAAGATGTACCGGTGCGGTACGTCGCCCTGCGGCGGCGCAGCCCCGCCATACGCCTTGGAGCCCCAGTCGCTGCGCACGTGATACGCGCCGACGGGCAGGCCGGTGAAGTCGCCGCTGCCCGCGCCGCGGGGAAGCTCGGTCACCGCCGCGGGGATACCCACCAGGACCCAGTGCCAGAACCCGCTGCCGGTGGGCGCGTCCGGGTCGTAGCAGGTGACGACGAAACTCCTGGTCTCGGCGGGCTGACCGGACCAGGCCAGCTGTGGGGAGATGTCGGCACCCCCGGCGCTGGTGTGCACCTGATCGGACGGAACGACTCCACCATCAACGAGGTCCGTACTGGTCACGGTGAACAGCGGTTTGGCGGGCAGCACGTCGAACGGGTCGGGGGGTGTACCGCGGTCGAGCAGGGACATCTACCATTCCTTCCGTTACGCCATTCGATGACATTCCCGAGACGGAACCGTCACCTGCCGGCTCTACGCTTCTCCGCGATGAAACCTCACCCGGAGGTGCGCCGGGCCGTCGGCATGCGGTTCCAGACAACCTGGTGAGGTCCCGGTGAGACTGGTCACCGCCATCCTGCGTCCACATCGCATCGATGACGTACGCACCGCCCTTGAGACCTTCGGTATTCAGGGTATGACGGTCAGCCAGGTGACCGGATTCGGCATCGAACTGTGGCGTACCCAGACATATCGCGGGCAGACCTTCCACGATGAGTCGGTGAGCGCCGTGCGGGTCGAGTGCGTCGTCGCGGACTCCGACGTCGAGGACGTCATCGAGGTGATCCGGAGATCGGGCGGATCGGCGGCCAGCGGAGCCGGCAAGATCTGGGTTCTTCCTGTTGACGCCCTCGCCCGCGTCCGAACGGGGGAACGCGGACCGGACGCCCTGTGAGTGCGGACGCCCTGTGAGTGCGGACGCCTTGTGAGTCCGGCGGCGCCCCGGCTGCACCGAGGGCGACCTGGCTGCGGCGACCCGACTGCGGCGACGGTGACCAGCAGACTGCACCGACCGTGACCAGCTCGGTTGCCGCGATCTCTCAATGGCCCCCAAGGCCACAACACCACCCACCAATAGTGAGACGATCGTCATACAAACGATGCTTTCGGTGTGCGACCAGCGACTGTTCCCACCTTTGGGTGACGAGGAGAGGCGACAATGACCCGTTGACCCGATACGGTTGACGGGTCCCGGCGGGCGTCCCGCCGACTCCCCCCGTATCGGTGCGGAGCCCGCCGGGACCCGTCCTCGCGACTTGGCCGCATCACAGGTAACCGTCGCGCGACCGCGATGACCACCGGGGTATCCCAATCAGCCCCGGTCGTCTTGATCATCCCCGGTCAGTCCTGATCAGTCTCGCTCAGTCTCGGTCTCAGTCCCGGGGTCTGACGTTGATGAGCGGCCGAGTGACGCCCGCCGCCGCGGCGTGGCCGTACCGCGAAGGTCGCAGCCTCGTCGGCGACCGGGGCACTCCTGCCGAATTCAGCGGAGCCTTCCCGCACGGCACCGTTCCTGGCCCGCTTCCTACGGCGGGCCCGGAGGAATTCGAAAGCGATGGGAAGCACCGAGACGGCGACAATTAGAATCAACATCGGCTCAATGTTATTCCGTACAAAATCTATCTTACCGAGGTAGAAACCCAGAACCGTGAGGCCGCAACCCCAGACCACCCCGCCCACAATGTTGTAGGTGATGAAGATGCGGTAGTTCATCCGGCTCACGCCGGCGATGACCGGAGTGAAGGTGCGGACCACGGGAACAAACCGCGCCAGGATGATGGACCGCGGCCCGTACTTCTCGAAGAACTCGTGCGCCTGCTCGACGTACTCCTGTTTGAACAGCCGCGAGTCGGGTCGTCGGAACAACGCCGGACCGGCTCTTCGACCGATCAGGTAGCCGACTTGGTCGCCAGCCACCGCGGCGAGCCCGATCAGGACAGCCGCCACCGGCAGCGGGGTGGAAAGCTCGTCGCGGGCGATCAGCATACCCACGGTGAACAGCACGGAGTCACCCGGGAGGAAGAACCCGACCAGTAGGCCGGACTCCACGAAGACGATCAACAGAACGACAGCCAGGCCCGCTTTGGCCAGGCTGTCCGCGCTGAGGACGCCAGGGCCGAGAGCGAGGGTGTTCGACGCGAATGCATTCACTATCGCGGGCCTCCGACAGGCTTCGACGACGGGTTGGACACGTCCGTGAGACCGCGGCAACCATCGAGGGACCGCCACCGCACCCGCCTGAGGACACCGTAAGGGTATCGAGCGCTCTCCCGTCTCCCATCGGGCACCCGCAAGAGTGGCTCCACGGCGTCCCGGGCACGTCCCGGGCACGTCCCGGCAGGTTGCGGCATGTCCGGTTACACCCGGTACGTCCCTCATGGGTGCCCGATCATAGGTGCCCGAATCGTCCAGCGAAGCGATCCACCGCCAGTCAAGATCCGGCCGGCCCATGCGGACCGCCGACGCGATGGCCGGATGTGCCTCATTAGGCTTAATTCGTGCATTATCGGCGGCCAAGCTTGGATCAGCAGCCTGTTGTCCCGAATGATCCGAGTGGCCCGCCGGCCTGGCCGGATGCGTTAACATCACGGCCCCCACGCTCCCGGCCGACGCAGTCAGCGCAGTCAGGGAGGCCGACACGACCGGCTGCGGGGGCCACCCCTGCCGGGGCGCACCGATGCCCCTCCCGTCCGGTCCGTACCCCGCTGCTCGCGGTCCGGCTCCTGCTCGGATTGCTGCTCGGGCTGCTGCCCCTCGCGGCCTGCGGAAAGCGGGCTGGCGGCGACGGATCATCCCCCGCGATCAGTGCCGGCGGACCCGATGAGCGAGGTGCATCGTTACCACCGGGAACCCGCGGGGAAATTCTGTCCAGTCAGGTGGTCGCGCCGGCCCCGACCGGTATCCGGGCGTGGCGGGTGATGTACCGATCCCACGCGACGCCGGGCGTCGACATTCCGGTGTCCGGGATAATCCTGGCTCCGGAGGAGAACGTTCCGGTTCCGCCGGGCGGCCGAAAAATCGTCGCGTTCGGGCATGGCACCACGGGCCTCAAGGATTCCTGTGCACCGTCGGCGGCACGACCCGCGCTGATCGCCGCCGCCTCGACTTTTCCGCTCGTCCGGGCCGGTTATGTCGTGGCCCTCACAGACTATCCGGGACTGGGGAGTCCCGGCGAACACGCGATCTACGTTGCCGAGCCGGAGGGCAGGGCCGTGCTTGACGCGGCACGCGCCGCCGCCGCCCTCAAGGCGACCGGTGCCGGTCGCGACATCGTCCTCTGGGGCTATTCGCAGGGCGGCCAGGCGGTGTTAACCGCCGGAGCGCTTGCCGCCGCCTACGCACCCGAGCTACGGATCCGGGGAGTCGTCGCAACCGCCCCCCTGGCCGACCTGCCGGCCTCCCTCGCCACCTTGCAGCACAATACCGACGGGGTCGCCTATGTCCTGCTGGCGATAATCGGGCTGTCCGTCGAGGACCGGACGATCAACCTGGACCGGGTGCTCACCCCGACCGGCCGGCGACTGCTGTCGATCGCCCGCGACCGTTGCGCCACCGACCTCACCAGGGCGAGCATCGGTACGTCCATCGACACCGCCTTTACCGTCAATCCTCTGGATCATCATCCCTTCGCAGCCGGATTCGCCCGGCAGCGAGAGGTGGCCCTGCGGAAGATGGCTCCGACCCTCGTTCTCCAGGGTGACCTCGACCTGGTGATCCGACGCACGGTGACCGACGGCGTGGTCACCGGGCTGTGCCGGAAGGGCACGACCGTGGACTACCGGCGTTACCCCGGCGCGGACCACGGCACCGTCCTCGGCGCATCGATGGCCGACCTCACCGCCTGGGTCGCGCAGCGCTTCGCCCCGTACCCGCCACCGGTCACCGACATCTGCGAGATGCGCGCAGCCCGGTTCGGATAACCCGTCCCCAGCTCACGGCTGTCCCCGGCTCACGGTAGGGCCTGTGGACAACCGTGCGCCCGAGCGCACCCTGCCCATCGGTGGTTTGTTGTGATCGTTTGATCATGTATGGGCGGCCGGGGAATTGTCTGGCTGTGTCGGGTAGGGAAGGAGTGGTTCGGCCGCGAAGGTGATCGTGATGACAGAGCGGCTGCCGTGCCCGCCGGCTCCGGCGCCGGTGGAGGCGTACGCGTCCCGGTTCGATGGCCTGTTCGCCTCCCGGGCGCAGCGGCGAGCGTTCCGGGACTACCTGGTCGGTCTGCTGCTGCCGCGGGACCGGAACAAGACGCTGACCTGTCTGGCCGGGGCGGAGCCGGTGGTCGGCGCGCAGCACCGGGAGGTCCAGCGGCTGCAGTGGTTTCTGTCCGAGTCTCCGTGGGACCACGAGAAAATCAACACTCGGCGGGTTGAGCTGCTCATGGCGGCGCCGGCCACCCGGCCTCATCCCGGCGGGGTACTGATCCTGGACGACTCCGGGGACCGCAAGAGCGGGCACGCTACCGCGGGCGTGTCCCGTCAGTACATCGGTTCCCGAGGCGGCGTGGACACCGGGATCGTCGCGGTGTCCACGGCCTGGGCGGACAACCGGGTGTACCACCCGCCGCACACCCGGCTCTACCTGCCGGCACCCTGCCTGCCCGGCGGGCGCACGGATCCGTCGTTTCGGACCAAGGGGCAGCTCGCCGCCGGTCTGGTCGGCGATGCCCGCACCGCCGGGATCCCGTTCCGCGCGGTGGTCGCCGACTGCTTTTACGGTCCGTCCGAGAGCCCCGGCCTGGTCGCCGAGCTGCGCGAGAGGCCGGGGTGCCGTTCGTGCTGGCCCTCAAACCGAACCAGGAACTGTCCCGCCCCGACGAGGACACCGGCCTGCGTACCCCGGCACAGGCCGCCCGAGAACGGGTCTGGACCAGCCCTGAGCGGCCCGGCCAGTGGACACCGGTGAGCCGCTCCTACCGGGACGGGCACACCGAGACCTGGTGGGCCACCGACTGCCGGGCCGGCCCAGACCGGATCGGCGGGCTACTGCGGCTGGGTCGAACAGGACTACAAGCAGGTCAAGCACGAACTGGGCTGGGCCGACTTCCAGATCCGCTCCGCCACCGCGATCGCCCGCCGCTGGACCCTGGTGAACTGCGCGTTCAGCCTGTGCTGGCACGACACCCCCACCGAGCCACCCACACC
>NZ_CDWWEW010000013.1:0-32334 GCF_977966315.1 Frankia sp. CeRuru1 | reverse complement strand
CCCCTGCTCCAGGCCAGGATCCTCGCCCGACACCTCCGCGGCGACATCCCCCGGTACATCCCCTGGAGCCCTACCTGATGGACCTCCTCGTCACCTACGACGTAGACACCACCACCCCCGACGGCAACCGCCGCCTCCGTAAAGTCGCGAAAATCTGCGAAGGCCATGGCATCCGCGTGCAGAAATCCGTCTTCGAAATCGTCTGCACCGAACCCCAGCGCGTTCTCCTCGAACACAAAATCAGTCAGGTCATCGACGAGACCCTCGACAGCATCCGGATCTACCAGATGCCCCAGCACACCCTCGACAACGTCCACCACCTCGGCGCAGGCGTCCAACCCGTCCACCGCGCCGACCACATCATCTGACCGCCTCGGAACCCCAAGCACCTCCCCGACACCAGGCACCTCCCTAAGCCAGAAAGCACACAAAACGGTCAGAGACCCGGCCATAACAGTGACACTGGATCTTCTTCTACGAAGAACTCCCTGCTCAGACAGAGCAGCGCCGGGCGTCCGCGCCCGGCGAGGTTCCCAACGCCACCTCGCGCGCTGGTCACTCTCTGTGGTTCCGCAGCGCCGGGCGTCCGCGCCCGGCGAGGTTCCCAACAACCTGGACATGGCCGCCCGGCATCTCCGCCTCGCCGGCAGCGCCGGGCGTCCGCGCCCGGCGAGGTTCCCAACCAGGCGGCCTCGCCGGCAAAGGGCAGATCGACGGGGCAGCGCCGGGCGTCCGCGCCCGGCGAGGTTCCCAACTGCTCGCCAGGGCGCCTTCGCCGTGGCCTGGCGATGGGCAGCGCCGGGCGTCCGCGCCCGGCGAGGTTCCCAACCGCCCGGCGACGTCCTAGTGGTGCCGAGTCTGGACGCAGCGCCGGGCGTCCGCGCCCGGCGAGGTTCCCAACGGCGGTTTCGCCTCCGCCGGCCCGTTCGGCGCGGGCGGCAGCGCCGGGCGTCCGCGCCCGGCGAGGTTCCCAACTGCCGGCTCTGGTGCTATCTCGTTGCCAGCACCAGCAGCGCCGGGCGTCCGCGCCCGGCGAGGTTCCCAACACCAGCGAGAACACGCAGACCAGGCCAGTCACCACCGCAGCGCCGGGCGTCCGCGCCCGGCGAGGTTCCCAACTCCCCGCACTGCTCCACGTCGGTCACGTTGTAGAGCAGCAGCGCCGGGCGTCCGCGCCCGGCGAGGTTCCCAACGCCGCGGACGTGGCCTTCTCGAAGGCGGCGTCCTGGCGCAGCGCCGGGCGTCCGCGCCCGGCGAGGTTCCCAACGACGCGGGAAGACATCAAATACAGACGGAGAGCAAGCAGCGCCGGGCGTCCGCGCCCGGCGAGGTTCCCAACCCGGGGTCGGGGCACGGGTCGCCGACGGGGGCCAGTCGCAGCGCCGGGCGTCCGCGCCCGGCGAGGTTCCCAACTGCACGGCGGCGGCCGCGTACCGGCCGTGCAGGTAGCCGGCAGCGCCGGGCGTCCGCGCCCGGCGAGGTTCCCAACATCTTGGATCCCCCTCGATCTGTACATGGGAGGGCAGAGCAGCGCCGGGCGTCCGCGCCCGGCGAGGTTCCCAACTCCGAGGGTGGCTCCTTGCCACGCTCGCACCGGCTGGCAGCGCCGGGCGTCCGCGCCCGGCGAGGTTCCCAACATCTTCCCGGACCGTTGCAGATGCCCCTCCCGCAACGCAGCGCCGGGCGTCCGCGCCCGGCGAGGTTCCCAACCCACCGGCTCCACCGCGACGGCGGCCCCGCCATCTGCAGCGCCGGGCGTCCGCGCCCGGCGAGGTTCCCAACGCCCTATGGGGGGCGGATGTCATTCATGGAGTGGCGGAGGCAGCGCCGGGCGTCCGCGCCCGGCGAGGTTCCCAACCGGTTACGGTCAGGTTCGCATTCCCAGCCGTCGCCGTGCAGCGCCGGGCGTCCGCGCCCGGCGAGGTTCCCAACATCCTCCAGCTGTACCGCGACGGCATCACCGCGATGCGCAGCGCCGGGCGTCCGCGCCCGGCGAGGTTCCCAACTACTCCGGCACCGAGACCGCCGCGAACATCACAGGCAGCGCCGGGCGTCCGCGCCCGGCGAGGTTCCCAACTCGCCCTCGGCAACGCGGCCACCCCGCCGACCGGCAAGCAGCGCCGGGCGTCCGCGCCCGGCGAGGTTCCCAACCCCGAGGGCATGTCGGGTGCGGTCCTCCGGGCTCAGGCAGCGCCGGGCGTCCGCGCCCGGCGAGGTTCCCAACGCGGAGGCCTGCGGGCGCAGGGCCGAGGTCGCGGGTGCAGCGCCGGGCGTCCGCGCCCGGCGAGGTTCCCAACGCCCTATGGGGGGCGGATGTCATTCATGGAGTGGCGGAGGCAGCGCCGGGCGTCCGCGCCCGGCGAGGTTCCCAACTTCGGGCGCGAGCGGTCGGTACCACGTCGCTCGGGCAGCGCCGGGCGTCCGCGCCCGGCGAGGTTCCCAACCCCGTGGTGGCGGCATCTGCCGCGATCGCGGCGGCGGGCCGTCAGGGGCCCATTTCCCACCGAGGACGATGCGCAGAAGGCGCTGACGGCCTCGTTAGCGGAGCTTCACAGCGGCGACTGGCTGGAAGAGGCCTGACTCGAACCCACGACCGACGGATTATGAGATCATCGGCAGCCTGTTCGCCGGTCTCCATGGACGTCCGCCGGTCCTGATCACAGGCACTCCCGGTCGCCCCGCCGCTTCTTGATGATCGACGCCACAATATGGATAATACACCCTTTGAAGCCATAATCGCACCGATCTGGCCACGCAACGGTGCAGGTCGACCGAGGTACACCAGATCGTCGATCATAGCCAAAGAGGCATAAGTTACTCGCCAGCTAGGAAACTCAGGCTAGTCCAGAACATCCGCCGCGGCTACGACGAACTCGATGTCGAGGCCGATTCTCACCCGATACTGTCGCCCGTTCTCACCGAGCTCGCCCGCGCCATCTGACCGCCCGGCCGGCCAGAGCCTCGCACGCCCTACCCCTCACAACGCAACAGCCTTGTGTCGAGGCCATGTCAAGGTGACACGCTCGATGTCAGTGCGGATGCCTGCGCCTGCGACGATGTCTCTGCCGAGGGCCGCGACGATGCCGTCTGCGATGGCACCAGCCCGGACCGTCGGTGCGCATGAATCGTATGCCCCGCCCCGTCCCACCAGCCGCGTCCGATGAACTTGGGCGCAGCTGCCCGTCATCCTCGGCCGCGGTAGCCCCCGGGGCAGGCTGCCCGGATGGTGTCCAGTGAGGGGATCGGTGTTCAAACGGTGCGGGTGCCGGGACCCTCAGACTCGCCGCCAACTGGGACAGCGCTGTCCGAATCTGGCCCGTTCCGATCACGGGGCGTGGTGGTTCATCCATGATGTGCCGTCTGGACCGGACGGCAGGCGCCGCCGGACGCCTGTCGGCCCGTTCGCCTCCGCAGATGACGCCGAAGAGGCGCTGGCCGCCTCGCTGACGGACATGCATGGCGGTATTCGCCCAGACGACACCGGGCTCACCGTGGCAGGTTACCTCGATGACTGGCTCGCGGGAAAAGCTGGTCTGGCAGGAACGACCCGGCGCTCCTATGAGGAGCATATCCGCCTCTACCTCAAACCTGGCCTCGGTCATCTTCGCCTCGACAAGTTGCGGGATCACCACGTCGAGAAGCTGTACGCCGCCATGCAGCTCATCGGCCGAGATCTACAGGGAAAGAAACCCTCACCGCTGCTCGTCCGGCTCCTCGAAGTCCGTCAGGACGACCCGCGGCACCGTCGCCGACTGAGCGCATCCCGAATTCAGCGCGTACATGCCACCCTAATGAGCGCGCTCAACAGCGCCGTGAAACGCAAGAAACTGGGCCATAACCCGGCTGAACACGTCGAGCTTCCCAGAGCTCGCAAGGTCAGGCCGCTCGTGTGGACCGCGCCGCGGATCGCCGCTTGGCAGCGCAAAGGCACCCGGCCCTCCCCGGTCATGGTCTGGACCCCTCAGCAGGCCGGCGCCTTCCTCGACTTCACCGCCGCCGACCGGCTCTACCCGCTGTGGCATCTCATCGCCCACCGCGCCCTGCGCCGCGGCGAAGCCGTCGCGCTCGGCTGGACCGAAGTCGACTTCGACGACGACAGCATCTACATCCTCGACAATCTACCCGGATCCGGGCCAGACGCCGAGGACGACATCGACCTCTACGAAGACCCGAAGAGCGAAAGCGGTACCCGCACCATCAGCCTAGATCCGACGACCAGACAGGTTCTGGAGTCCTGGCAGACCCACCAGGACGGTGAACGCGCCGCTTACGGGAAGGCCTGGACCGACAGTGGCCGGGTGTTCACCCATCCTGACGGCACTCCGCTCAACGCGGACGGAATCTCCCAGCGCTTCGAACGGCTCATAATACGCTTCGCCACCATTCGCACCGAACACGCCGAACACCACTGGAGCGTCCATCGCCTCGCCGACCGGCACCGCATGCCCCCCGAAGCCATCAAAATCGCTCTCGACTTCGGCCTGCTGCCCCCGATCCGACTCCACGACCTGCGCCACACCGCCGCCAGCCTCACCTACCTGGCCACCAAGGACCTCAAGGTCGTCTCCGAGCTTCTCGGACACGCCTCCATCCACTTCACCGGCGACGTCTACACCTCGATCTTCGCCGACGCGGACCGCGCCGCCGCCAAAGCCGCCGCCGCCGTCGTTCCCCGCCGACTTCCACCCGGACCGCGGCCACCCACCACGCAACCCGTCGTGCCGCCCGCTGACGGCCCCGAACCCGACGGCCTCGGCATCGAGCTGTAAGCGACCCCCACGCTAACGCCACGTCAAACAGGCACCACCACGACCTACCGCAGTCGCTCTCCGTAGCCGCCGGTCGAACGTCCAAGATTAGTTGCCGTCGCAACGGCATCACATCGGCATCACATCGACCAGATGTCGATCTCCGGTGCGATCAGGTCGCCACGAAAGCCCAGGTCAGGAGGGGTGGACCTAACGCACCACAATAAGAACCGTTCGATCTTGGTTCAGGGTCCCGAAATCATCGTCCGCCCGGTCTCCACGAGGCTCCTGGCCAGGGGCGATGTCGAGTGAGCACCCAGCTTGCAACATCATCGACCGAATCGAACACGCGTTCCGCGGGTCTGGTAGGTCCGGACGCCGCGGTCCGTCTGGTGACCGTGATCGTGGGGATCGTCGTCGGGCTGACGTTCCTCTTCGCCTTCGGGAACGTGGCGACGCTCGGTATACGCTTGGGAGCGCCGACGTACGTCGCGTTCCTCGTGGCACCGGCTGTCGACCTCTCGGTCGTGGCGCTTCTGGTCGGCACGCGCCAGCTCGTCCTGCACGGCGGGCCAGTAGAGGTGGTTCGTGCGGCGCGGCGTCTGCTCATCTTCTCCAGCACGGTAACGCTCGCGTTGAACATCGCGGAACCCCTTATCGCCGGCCACTACGGTAAAGCCGCGTTCGACGCGGTCGGCCCCTTGCTGCTGATCGGTTGGGGCGAAGTCGGGCCCGGTCTGATCGAAGCCATGCACGCAGCAGACCAGCAAACACTCGCACTGGATGGGCCGCTTGTACCAGAGCCGCGCCTCATAGACAGGTCTCCAGTGCCTGCGCCGGCACGCCAGCCCCAGGGCATCGCGGCGACCGCGCGCCGAGGACGCGACAAGGCTGCGCGCGAGCAGGACCTGCTCCACCGGGCTCGCGCCGAAGATGTTCTCCACTGGCAGCACTACCGTCGACCGATCTCTGCGGAAACGCTGCGCAAACGCCTGCGGGTCGGGTCGCCCACCGCTCGTCGGCTCGTCGGGCAGCTACGCAGCGAGATGAACATCCATTCTGGGGAGAACTTGGCGGCGACCGAATATCAGGCTCAACCAGACGCCTGATGGGGCGCAACCGTGAGCACCCGCGTCCACTGTCGTCGCCGATCCCGGTGGACGCGGGTTCGGTCTCGGGCTGATTCAGCCGAGGGAAAGGGTCGCTGATCGAGTCGGGCCCTCCTGGTTCGGGGGCCCCGGATCGGCACCGAGATCAGAACGAAGCCAGTCTCAGGCTGCGACTCTGCCGCTGCACAGCTCTGGGAGTGACCTCCTCGGGGACTCGTCTCTGAACCGCCGCGCCGGTCTGGATCCCATGCGCCGTGTCGGGAAGAAACCTGCGGGCTGCGCAGGGTGCCCTGACACCGATGGTCACGCATCGGAGGAGGTCTGCGACGATTGGAACCATCGTGGCGCGGGTGCGCCGTGTCGCGCGGCGTCGATGCCCAACATCGGCAGAAAATGGGGGACAGCGGTGAGCTCAGGGCCCACAACTGCGATGGTCGCAGCCTGCGAGGGCGGGTCACTCCACCAATGGGTGGTACTTCCCGGTGGCGGATACTGGCAAGCAAGTTTCGCCTTTGACTATTCGAGCAATGTCACGGTCGACGAGCGAGATGAGGGCATTCCTATATCTGTCATCCCCGTCATTGGCTGGCGTTACTGCCTCCGCTGCGAGGATAGCCTGCCCATCACCGTCGGCCTCTCGGGCAGTCTAGAAGCGATGGAGCCAGACGGCGGTATTCCCGGTAGTCGTGACGTGACCGCCGACGAAATGGAAGTGCGGATCGTCTTTCATCCCGACGACCGGGCCGGCGTCGGCCCACGATCCTTGGCTGATGCGCCTAAATGGGTGACCGATGCGGGTCGAAAGCTTCTGGCTCAGAAAGCCGCTCGCTGGGAGGCCGCCCACTCTGGCGCGACGGCGAACGGTCGTACGAGGGAGTACATCGACCAGCGCGCGACCGAGATCGAACGCGCCTGGGCGTCCAGGCCGGGTAGCAACAGCATTCCAGAATGAAGGGCAAGCATCGATCCGGAGGGCCCGCACATGTCGGTGCGCGGCTCTCTTTGGGCAGGCGGGTTATCGGTAGCAGATACTGCGGCGCGGGCGCTCAGGTCGAACCGCCTAGACGATCACGTGGCTGAGCGTCGCGAGGCGAAGCGCCCCGCCGACCCGAACTGCCGCGATCGCGGTCGTCGCCGGGGCTCGGGGTGTGGCTCAGAAGGGCGTGATCTTGCCTCGCTGGACGGTGGTCCAGGTGCCGTCGTCGCCGCGTATCTGGTAGTCGGGGGGATGTTCCATGGCCGTGACGGAGGGGAAGTAGATGGCCGCGGACCGGTGGCCGTCGTGGAGGTCGTCGTCGACGGAGAGGCGCAGGTGGTGGGTGTTGCCCATCCATCCCCAGAGCACGAGCAGGTCGGTCACCTGGCGGCCGTCCTTGAGGTGGACATAGCCGGGCGCCTCGATATCGGGCCACGGGTAGACGCCGCGCGCGTCTGCGGTTCCCTGGCAGGAGTTCAGGGTGGCGATGCCGCGTGCCCATGCGAGTTCGAGGTAGGGGGCGAGGGCGACATCGACGTGGGCGCTGAAGCCGCCACCGGACGCGAGGACCTGGGGATGCGCGTCACCCACGAACGCGGGCAGACCGCGCAGGCCGGTGCGTTGCTGCCGAAACCACCCGATGCGCCGCACCAGAAGATCGTAGCGGCGCGACTTGGCGTCTCGTTTTCCCGTTGCCGCCCGCAGCGCGGCCTGAATAAGCCGCGAGATGAGCCAGCGCCACCGGCGGGCTAGGTCGGGGGTCGAGAGGCCGGCTATCGGTGGGCTACGGTCCAGGTGGCTCGGTCGACGGCATAGATGTGGTGGGGCGTCGCCGCGACCTCACCAGCACGCGGCGGCACGACGCGGCGGCCGACGGCCGCCGTTGCCGGGGTGATGCCCCGAGGTAAATGGCGCCGTAAGGCCTGATCGCGCGTCGCCTGCGAAGTTCGACCTGTCCGCCTCCGAAGGCAGGTGGTACTCCGTACGGGGCCTTGCCTCACGAAGGGCCGGTCGGGGCTTGGGAACCACGGTCGTGCTGTCGAGCCGACGGTGGAGTAGCGACAGTGTTGAGAACAGGTCCAAGGCGTCAGGCTCGTTGACCGTCCAACCGGCAGTGGCTCGCGGCGTGTGCGCGGGCGGATTGCGGAACGTTCCGTAGGCGGGCCGCCGGCCGCGACCCCGAGGGCCCGGCACACCGGTCGTGCTACTGGTCACCGGTCTGGATGAGGCACCGTCCCCTCCGTCCGGCGAGCTGCCGCTGGGGCTGCCCCGGGAATGGTTATCGTCGCGACGACCAAGCCGAGGACCGTCGCATTGTCGATCCCGACGGACGGCCGGGTCGTCAAGCGGACCGACTTGGAAAGCATGGCCAACCGCCGAGACTTGATCGCTGGGCGCAGCCGAGCTGCGATAGCGCTCGCCTCCGACGCAGCCGGGCGACAGGACGGCGAGCCACGCTCCCTGCAACGCCTCGTCCATGTGCGTCGCGCGACTCGTGGGAGACCGCCCAAGAGCTCCTGGCACGAGCACTGCACCTGGCTCGGTAGTCGATCGCTTGGCGGCGTCGCCAACGATGGCCACCGAAGGAGACGTTACAAAAGGTTTTCGCTACAGCCGTTCGAGAGCATCAACGTCAGCATCGGTGATCTTTCCGCGCAATCCGGATCCGATGCGCCAGTTGTCTGTCAGGCGTCCATGCCTGCCGGCGACAATTGTTGCTCCAACCCCGAGGCGAGCGGAGAGTAGTGCGAGCTCTTGACGGGTGTTTGCTTGTTTGATAAGCGTGTCGGATCCTTCTGGGATCAGGATTCCTTCAGCGAATCTGTCCGCTTCCATTTCCGCCGTATCTGGTTCGCTCTTCTCAGAGTCGAGATCCAAGAATGTGGTGCGGTTGGGGTGGAGGAGAATGTGGCCAATCTCGTGTGCGATATTGAACCAGAGGATGTCGGGCTTCCGATGCCTCTCGGTTACACCGATCACAGGCCTGTCTTTGCCGAGCCACCAGGTTGCGCCGCAAACTCGTGTCCCAGGAACCTCGCGAACGAACGTGAGGACGACGCCGGCTTCTGCGAGAATGCTGCGCGCCGCGACAAATCCGTCAAGGATGCCCAGGTTCGTCATCCCGGAAAGGGTTCGTGCGACGTCACGCAGAGTTCGCTGATGGAGTGGAGCGACGTCGGCCTGCTCGGCGGATCTCTCCACGAGCCGAAGCCAGAGTGCCGTGTTCTGCTCGGCGACGGTAAATGATTGCCTTCGCCGAAAGGATACTCGGGGCCGTATCCAGGCCTGTTCGAAAGCGTCGGGGCTGGCTACGCCGAAGAACTTTAGAATCTTCTCGATTTTGGCCGTCGGCTCGTCCTCGACCCCAACAATTCGATGTCGACGCAACGTGGCCTCATCGAATCCGTGAGCCCAGGCCGTGAATTCCGATAGCTGATCACGTGCCTTCTGTTGGCTCGCGTGGGCGGTATAGTCTGCGTCCAACTGGATCCAGTAGCGGGTCGGGACGCCGAGTACGCGCTCCAGTCTAACTGCCACGTCTCCTGATATTCCGATGACCCCATTGACGATCTGGTTGACGTGTTTCGTCGTAAGGCCGGTTCGCTCCGCGAGTTCACTCTGCCTAATAGCTCTCTTCTCTAGAAGAGTGCCTAGAAATGCACCCGGATGGATTGACCAGTCCGGGACGAGTTCGTTCGTGTTGACGTCGAGGTTCATCCGGCCGTCCCCCCGTGGGAACTGCCAACCACCTGGAGATCAGTGATCGCTAGCTGCGTGACCTCGCGTGGCCGGGCGTGAGGAGTGATCACCCGGTCGCCACTGTCGCAAAAGGCCACCGCGTTCAGCGTCGCCGTCCCGTACACCAGCGCGATCGTAGCTGGGTCCGCTGCCGCCGGCGTCTGCACGCCGACGAGGCCGACTCCAAGTGCGTCGGCGAGGGACGGGGTAGCCATGCGGAGCGTGTGGATCAACATCATCGCTTCCTTGTAGCTGCTCGGCCACGTCCGCATGAGCGCCGCAGACGAAGTGATCAGTGCCTTCAGCCTGGCGTCGGGGACGGTCAGCAGCACACCGCATTATGACCCCGCCCGGGTAGGAAGACAAACGATCCGACGATCGTCATGGCTCATGATGTTTACCTATCACGCGATTTTTCGTGTACCGTTGCTGCTCGATGGGCACCACGAGGTGTCCCTTGAGGTACAGAGGAGAAGTCATGCGTGTGCACCTGTACGCGGCCGGTGAGCGCGACGCCGTCACGCATCCGGACATCGCACCCACGACCCACCTGGCGGAGCTCGTGACCGTCGGCGCTGACGAGCGCGCCTACCGGGTGGGGGACGATGCGGAACTCGACACCGCGCTGACCATCGAGGACCTGTTCGGCGCGGAGCCCGCGCATGTGCTGGTCCACCGGTGCCGGGCGATCACGGTCACCGTGTCCCACACCGGCACGGAAAGAAGGATCGACGCCAGTCCGTCTACACGGGTCGCGAGGGTGCGCGAGGAAGCGATCCGGGCATTCGGGCTGGGCCGTGCCGAGTCAACCGACCTCGCGCTCCGGCTGCCCGGCTCACCAGAGGACCTGCCGACGAGCAGCCCGATCGGCGCGTTCGTCCCGAAGGGCACCTGCGGTCTGATCCTCGATCTCGTGCCCATCGTGCGGCCCCAGGGGTGACCGCACAGGATGACTCCGGCGTCGACCCATGTCGAACGCGACTCGAACGCGATTTGGCGTCGAGCCAGTTCGAGAACGGGGTCGACGCCGGCTCCTGGCGGCTCGTCGCGCTGGACTGGCCTTACCTGACGGTTACCATCACCGCGGGTGATGGACGAGAAGTCGGCATGCGGCTCCTTGTCGATGGCTATCCCGGCACGGCCCCGGCAGGCCAGCCATGGGATCTCGACAGGAACGCCCCGCTGCTGCCCGAGCGGTGGCCGACAGGCGGGTCGGCACCAACGATCTTCCGCCTCGACTGGTCCACCGGAAACGGCAACGCGCCCTACATGGCCTGCGATCGTGTCGGCCTTGCTGGCCATCCCGACTGGCCCGCCCGGCACCCTGATCGCGCCTGGACCGCCCGCCGAAGCATCACCTTCTATCTGGAGCAGGTGCACCACGAACTCCGATCCGCTTTCGTCCCCTAGTTCTCCTCGGACACCTGACCCGGTGGCCTCGCGCCAGCCTGGCCTGGCGATGACCACGGCGATGTTCACCACCTTGATTGCCGAACTGGCCCGCCGCAGCGGCGGGCGCCGCGAATCCGGCGCGTTCCTCCTCGCGACCACCACCGACGGTGCCGCCGACTCTGACTGGGTCGACGTCACCGCCATCGCCTACTACGACGACCTTGATCCGGGGAGCCTCACGGGTGGAATTACCTTCCATGCCAGCGGCTACACTGCGCTGAGCGCGCTCTGTAGGCGAGATCGAATCCGAGTCGTCGGCGACATCCACACCCATCCACACCGTTGGGTCGGTCAAAGCTCAATCGACGCGGCCAACCCCATGTCGGCGCTGCCTGGTCACATCGCGATCATCGCTCCCCGCTTTGCGCAGGGCGACATCCAGGTCAACGATCTAGGCGTTCACGTACACACGGGCTCATGCGAGTGGCGGTCGTACTACTCCGAGGACGTCCACACGATGTTGCGGATCACTGGCCGCACCAAGTTCCTGCGCGTCCGCCAGTGGCTCCGCCGATTCATGTGTCGAGCCCGACCCCAATTCGTCCACGAGAAGGCACGATGACTCAACCGCTTCGCGCTGACGAGGTTCATCGCACGGCGTTGCTCTGGCTCCATGACGAATCCCAGGGGACCATCGAGGATGCGCTCGCCGCCCATGCGGCGACCGGGGTCCTTATCTGCGCCGGCACGCAGGCATGCACCGAACCGGCCGGCCAGGCCGCTCTCCTCACTGCGGTCCTCACGGGTGTGCGCGCGTTCGGCCGGGTGCACGTTGTCCTCGCTGATCCCAACTCGCCAATCTCCGCAAGCGTCGAGTGCGGCCTGACCCTCGCCGAGGTGATCAAACGTGAAGGCGCGGCGCTGGCCTCGTCTGCCGACCTCGCGGTCGGCGACTCCTGGCCCGCGGTTCTCATCGGCGCCGACAGTGCAATGCCGACTTCCACCATCCGACGGCCCGTCCTCCAGGTCTCCTGGAGTGGCTGGGTCGCTCGTGTAGCGCCCGCCATGCCGAACGGCCAGACCTGCACCGACGGTTGCGTACTGGCCGCGATCGCCGCCGGGGCCATCGGGATCAGCGAAGCCTTCGCCGCCGTCCGCGCAGCACCCGGCAACGACGGCGGCTTCCGGCCCGTCACGCTGAACCTATGGAATCCTGCTGCCCCCGCAGACGACCGTGGCCCAGCCCTGGCTCATGCGCCGCACGCCTGGTGGCTGGTCGGACTCGGCCACCTCGGCCAGGCATACGCCTGGGTAATCAGCTGGCTGCCCTACGCCGACCGGTCGAGCGTCGACATCGTCCTTCAGGACACCGACCGCACCGTACCGGCCAACCACAGCACCGGTGTCCTCACCCCTCGGGCATCTGGTGGCGTCCGCAAGACCAGATTGATCGACGCGGCGCTGACAAGGGCCGGATTCGAGCCCCGGATCATCGAGCGGCGCCTCGACGACCACCTCCGCGCCACCGACTCTGAGGCCCACGTCGCGCTCCTCGGCGTCGACAATCTCCCCACGCGACAGCTCATCTCCAGCGTCGACTGGCACCTCGCTATCGACGCCGGCCTCGGCGCCACCCCGGCGGACTTCTCCTCGATGCTCCTGCGCCGGTTCCCCGGCGCCCAGACCAGCGACCAGGTCGAAGCTTGGCGTTCCCGCCCGACAGCGATCACCCTCCCCACCACCCGTGCCTTCAGCGATCTCTTGCGGCATGGTGACCAATGCGGCGTCATCGAACTCGCGGGCAAGGCGGTCGGCGTCCCGTTCGTCGGAGTCGTCGCGGCATGCCTCGCGATCGCCGAAGCGTGCCGCGGACTGCACGGCGGCACGGCCCTCGACGTGCTGACCTACGACCTCACGACGACAGATCTCCGCGTCGCCGCCGCTGCGGACCCGGTGGTGGCGATCTCCGCCCCGCTCCGCAACCACTCTTGGAGCGCAGAGGCGACGCCGCAGCCCACGATGGTCTAGCTGGTCACGCTGCCGAGCAGGAGAGGACGTCCACAGGGGGTCCGCGCCAATGGCGCGACCGACCGGGGACGAAACTAGGAGGCTGACCGCCCCACCCGCGTAACAGAGAGGACCACGGTGAGCGAGGCCGCGCCGACGCCCAAGAACCTGGCGAACTTCATCTGGTCGGTCGCCGACCTCCTGCGCGGAGACTACAGACGTGCCGAGTATGGCAAGGTCATCCTGCCGTTCACCGTGCTACGCCGGCTGGAATGTGTCCTGGAGCCGACACGGGACGCCGTCATCGAGGAGCTCCGCCGGTGGACCACCAAGAGCGACAAGATCATCCCGGACCCTTTCCTCCGCAAGCAGTCGGGCTACGACTTCTTCAACAAGACCAGGCACACGCTAGCCTCGATCGCCGACGCGCCCGACGACGCGGCACGCAACCTGCTCCTCTACGTCACCGGCTTCTCGCCGGAGGCGCGCGATGTGTTCGACCGCTACCACTTCCAGGTGCAGGTCGACCGCCTGGACGAAGCGAAGCTGTTGCATCTGGTGGTGTCCCGGTTCGCCGATGTCGATCTGCACCCGAACACGATCTCCAACCACGAGATGGGCTACGTGTTCGAGGAGCTGATCCGGAAGTTCTCGGAGGCCTCGAACGAAACCGCCGGCGAGCACTTCACCCCGCGCGAGGTCATCAAGCTGATGGCCCGGCTCCTGATTGCGCCCGATCAGGACGAGATCAAGGTTCCCAGCATGAGCCGGAAGATCTACGACCCGGCCTGTGGGACCGGCGGCATGCTCACCGCGGCCGAAGACTATATTCTTGAGCACAACTCCACCGGACACGTCTACTGCTTCGGGCAGGAACTGAACCCGGAGTCCTGGGCGATCTGCCGCTCCGACATGATGATCAAAGGCCAGAAGGTCGAGAACATCAAGCTCGGCAACTCGTTCAGCGACGACAAGCTGCGCTACGAGAAGTTCGACTACATGCTGTCCAACCCGCCGTTCGGTGTCGAGTGGAAGAAGGTCGAGAGGGAGGTCAAGGACGAGCATGCGGACCGCGGCTTCAAGGGGCGCTTCGGTGCCGGCGTACCGAGGATCAACGACGGCTCGTTCCTGTTCCTCCAGCACATGATCGACAAGATGAGGCCGGTGAGCGAGGGTGGCTGCCGGTTGACGATCGTCTTCAACGGCTCGCCGCTGTTCAGCGGCGGAGCCGGATCGGGCGAGTCGGAGATCCGCCGGTGGATCCTGGAGAACGACTGGCTGGAGGGTATTGTCGCGCTCCCGGACCAACTGTTCTATAACACTGGCATCGCCACCTACCTCTGGATCCTGACCAACCGCAAGGCGCCGGAGCACCACGGCAAGGTCATCCTGCTCGACGCCCGCGATCAGTGGGTGAAGATGCGCAGGTCTCTCGGCGACAAGCGCAAGGTGATCGAGGAGGGGCAGATCGAGTTGATCCAGGAGCTGTATGCCAATGCGCTGGGCATCGCCGCCGATCCGAGTCGTCCTCACCACGGGGCGGTCAAGGTCTTTGCCAACGATGACTTTGGATATCAGCGGATTACGGTTGAGCGCCCGCTGCGCCTCAGGTTCGAGGTAACCAACGAGGCTCTTGACGCTCTTGAGACAACCCTCAAGACAGGCAAGACGACCTCGAAGTGGGATGGGCGCGACGACCTGCTCGCCACACTGCGAATCCTTGTCGGAGATGAGGCTAGGTTCGCGAGATCGGAATTCGATGATGCGCTACGAGCCGTCTGCGCCACTCGTGCCCTCGGCAAGGTGCCGGCGGCCATCGAGAAGGCGCTGTGGACGGCCGTGTCGGTACGCGACCCGCGCGGCGAGATCCAGATGAAGAAGGGCAAGCCTGAGCCCGATCCTGACCTACGGGACTATGAGAACGTTCCACTCGGTGAGGAGATTGATGCCTACCTCGCTCGCGAAATTCGACCCCACGTTCCCGACGCCTGGGTCGACCATCAGAAGACCAAGATTGGCTACGAGATTCCATTCACGCGCCACTTCTACTCCTACAAGCCGCCACGCCGCCTGACCGACATCGATGCCGAGTTGCGCGTACTGGAAGCCGAAGTTCGGTCGATTATTGACGAGGTGACAGGTTGATCGTCGTCTCGCCGGAAGCGTTCCCTCCTCATTGGAATATGTCACGTCTCGACCGCCTCGCGACGGTTAGCGCCAGAATCGGCTGGAAAGCGCTCACTGCGGCCGAGTACCAGGACGATGGATACGCATTCCTGTCGACACCCAACATCAAGGCTCTGGACATCGACTTCGGTAACGTCAATTACATCTCCCAGCACCGGTATGATGAATCCCCAGAACTGAAGCTGCGCGTCGGAGACGTGCTGCTGACAAAAGACGGCTTCACGCTTGGCACCACGAACTTGGTGCGTCAGCTTCCCAGGCCGGCGACCGTCAACGGCTCAATCGCTGTCCTACGCGCCCACGGAATCCATCCAGGCTTTCTCCGGTACGTGCTCGCCAGCGACTTCGGCCAGAGCCGAATGAAGGCGCTCAAAGACGGTATGGACGTCCAGCACCTGTTTCAGTGGGACATAAATCGGCTGCCCATCCCTCTACCTCCGCCGGACGAGCAACAGAATATTGCATACTTTCTCGATATGAGAGTCGCACAACTTGTGCGGGCGGAGGAAATCAGATCGCAACAGCTGGCGATGCTCGAAGATAGCACCTTCGCCGAGATCTCGGAGATCATTCTCCCAGGCTGCATCGACACGCCATCCGGGCGCGGACCGATGACATGGTTGCCCAATGGCAACACCGAAGTCTCACTGACGCGCCTTGGCTACATCTGCCAGCTCCAGACTGGTCTTACCGTTGATGAGGGGCGCAAATTCCAAGGTAATGTCACTGCCCGGCCGTATCTTCGGGTAGCGAACGTGCAAGCTGGGTCACTGGCTCTCGACGACGTCGCGGAGATCACGGTTCCGTCAGCCATGGCCGAGCGGTGCGTACTCAAGTACGGCGATGTCTTGATGACAGAGGGAGGCGACCTGGACAAGCTCGGCAGGGGAACAGTGTGGCGGGATGAGATTCCTAACTGCCTGCATCAGAATCATGTATTCGCGTTGCGCCCAGACCCTGCTCGGCTTGATGCCGACTACCTGGCGCTCGTTACCCAATCACTTCACGGACGATGCTATTTTGAGAGCACTGGAACGCGGACAACCAATCTAGCCTCCACGAACAGCAGCAAGATCCTCTCGTTTCAAATCCCCTTGCGTCCGCTCGATGCACAGCGGGATGTCGTCGAGCAGGTTAAGATCATAACCGATCGCCTTGCGCGTGCTAAGAGGTCCTTCGCGGCCGATCTGGTCGTACTCGGCGAACGCAGGCAATCGCTGATCACCGCGGCCGTCACTGGGCAGATCGACATCACGACGGCCCAAGGCGAGTAAGCAGTGGGAACGGTCCGCTAAGGGGCACGAACTGATCCATCTGGATTCCAGACCTTGACGAGGTGAAGCGGTGAGTGCGCGGGTGCACAGCGAGCGAGCGTTCGAGGACGCCGTCGTCGGCTCGTTGCTGAAGACGGGCTGGCTGGCTGGGCAGCCGGGTTTCTACGACGCCGAGGTCGGGCTAGATCCGCTGCACCTATTCGAGTTCCTCTCGGCTACCCAGGCCGATGCCTGGGACCGGCTAGTTGGCTTCGCTGGCGGCGACCCGGATCTGGCAAGGCGAGAGTTCGTGCGGTTCCTGGGGCGAGAGATCGACGAGCGTGGGGCGCTCGACGTGTTGCGTAACGGGGTCAAGGATCGTGGGGTGCGGGTGCGCCTGGCCTACTTCCGGCCCGCGCACATGGTCGCCGAGTCCGCTCTTGAGGACTACCGGCGCAACCGGCTCTCGGTGACCCGACAGCTCCATTTCTCGATCTCGACCCCCCGCCAGTCGCTTGACCTGGTGCTGTTTCTCAACGGAATCCCACTCGCGACCGCGGAGCTGAAGAGTTCGGCGAGCGTGGCCCGCCCGCAGACGGTAGAGGACGCCAAGCGGCAGTACCGGGCGGATCGCGATCCGAAGGAGCTGCTGTTCGCGCGGCGGACGCTGGCGCACTTCGCCGTCGATGAGGACCTGATCTTCGTCACGACCCGACTGCGGGGCGAGAGCACGGCCTTCCTGCCCTTCAATCAGGGCACGTCCGGACCTGGCAACTCTGGCGGCGCCGGCAACCCGCCCCTGCCTGCTGAGGAGAGGACCTACCGGACGGCCTACCTCTGGGAGCAGGTATGGCAGCCGGACGCGTGGATGGACCTGCTCAAGCGGTTCCTGCACGTCGAGGATCCCAAGACCTCCAAGAGCAAAGCTCGCGGCAACGGCGGCCGGGCGAGCTTGCATGACCGGCCGCTGATCTTCCCTCGGTACCACCAGTGGGACGCCGTCCTGCGGCTGACGGCGCACGCGGCCCGGTACGGGTCGGGACACAACTACCTGGTCATGCACTCGGCCGGCTCCGGCAAGTCGAACACGATCGGCTGGCTGGCGCATCGGCTGTCCACGCTGCACGGCTCGGCCGAGCCAGGCGATCTGGACGCGGAGGCGGTGGCCGCCGGTCGGGTCGAGCCAAACGCGCCGATCTTCCACAAGATTGTCGTGGTGACCGACCGGTCGGTGCTGGATCGGCAGTTGCAGGGCACTATCTACCAGTTCGACCACACACCGGGCATGGTCGAGCGGATCACCGGCTCTGGCGGGTCGAAGTCCGCCGAGGTCGCCGCCGCGCTCGCGAACACCGCCACCAAGATCGTGATCGTGACGGTCCAGACCTTCCCATATGTGCTGGAGGGTGTCAGCGGTCTCGCGCACAAGCGGATCGCGGTCATCGTCGACGAGGCGCACTCCGGCCAGTCGGGCGACTCGGTCAGCAAGCTGAAGAAGGTCCTGCGCGGGCTGGGCGCGGATGACGCCGATGCTGAGGATGGCGACCCGCTGACCTCGTCGGCGCTGGCCCGCCAGTTCCATTCCAACTTGTCATACTTCGCGTTCACCGCGACGCCCAAGCAGAAGACCCTGAACCTGTTCGGCATCCTCGACGAGGCCACGGGCGAGAAGCGGGCCTTCCACATCTACTCGATGCGCCAGGCGATAGAGGAGGGTTTCATCCTCGACGTCCTGCGCAACTACACGACCTGGAAGACTTACTGGCGGGTCGCGAAGGACGGGGCCGACAGCATCGAAGTCGACCCAGACAAGGCCAGCGCGCAGATCGCCCGGCTGGTCTACCTGAACCCGGCGACATTGTCCGCGCATGCCGAGGTGATCATCCACCACTTCGAGAAGCATGTACTGAACCGGATGGGCGGCCGGGCCAAGGGTATGGTGGTCACCCGCTCGCGGGAGGCCGCGGTGCGGATGTTCCACGCGCTGCGCAAGGCGGCCGACGACATCGACTGCCCGGCGCTGCGCGACGGGATCCTGGTGGCCTTCTCCGGCGAGCTGAAGATCGACGGCCAGAAGCTCACCGAGGCTAAGCTGAACGGCCTGCCGGAAAGCGAGCTGCCTGACGCATTCGCCTACACCCGCGCCGACGACCCCTACTCCACGGCCCGCACCGGCCAGCCAGGCGGCGCCCCGCTGCGCGCGGAGTACCGGATCCTGGTCGTGGCGGAGAAGTACCAGACGGGATTCGACCAGCCGCTGCTGACCTCGATGTATGTGGAGAAGCCGCTCGCCGATGTTGCGGCGGTGCAGACACTTTCGAGGCTGAATCGCACACATCCGCTCAAGAGCCAGGACGACCTGTTCGTCCTCGACTTCGAGAACGACGCCGACGCGATCAAGGATGCCTTCAAGCCCTACTACGAGGAGGCACGCGCCGAGCCGGCTGACCCGAACCTGCTCAACCGGGCGCAGCGGGCTGTCATGGATCATCAGGTCATTCTGGAAGCCGAACTGGTCGCGTTCGCCGAGGCCTACTTCCAGGCCCAGCCGGCTGACGCCACCACCGGCAGCGGCTCGACGGATACCGGCAGCCGAGAGTGGGACCGACGGCACGCCGCGCTCTACGCCCTCACCGACCCAGCGCGGCAGCGGTTCGAGAAGCGTGCCGACGAGGATTCGCAGGCCGCCGAGATGTTCCGCTCGGACCTCAGCGATTTCGTCCGCAAGTACGGCTTCCTCTCTCAGGTGATGCAGTGGCCCGACGAGGAACTTGAGCGGCTCTACCTGTTCGGCCGCCACCTGCTCAACCGGCTGCCCCGCCGCCGAGACGACCCCGGTATCGACATTGGCGAAATCGACCTGACCCATCTACGGCTGTTCAAGACCGGCGAGCACGACATCGTGCTGGAGCCCGACGGCCCGCAGGTGCTGCCTGGCTTCGGCGATGGCGCCGGCGGGTTCGTCAAAGATTCGGCCAAGGCTCTGCTCTCGGAGCTGATCGAGCAGTTCAACGACCGCTACGGGCTTGGCCTGTCCGACGCCGACCGGCTGATGTACGAGGAGCGGATCGTCGCCGTGGCCGACGACATGGAGTTGCAGCAGGCCGCGATCGCCAGCCGCAACGAGGGCGACTTCGAGCTGCCATTCGATAGCAAGTTCCGTGACATCATGGTCGAGCGCGCCGAGGCCGACACGAAGTTCACCGAGCGGTTCTTCTCCGACGAGGAGTTCCAGGGCCGGCTGACCCGCGAGGCTCGCCTAGCCGCTTGGAGGATGATCCGCCGTCGACATGGGCTGAACGACACTGCCTGAGCACCTCGCGCCGGAGGGATAGCGAACGAGAGCCATCGGAGGGGCCAAGCCCTGTGGCTCCTCGCAAAGTGGCTAAACGTGGCCGTACTGTGGTCTCGTGTTGCTGTCGGCGGTGACGGCTGTACGGGGAGGGACGCTCGTTGCCTGCGGAGCCTCGGCGGATCGCCAAGCGGTACGAGCTGTCGTCACTGCTGGGCAGCGGCGGCATGGGCAACGTCTGGCGGGCATACGACACCGTCCTCGACCGCGTCGTCGCCATCAAGCAGATCCGTGCCGATGCCTACCTGCCGGCCGATAGGCGGAAAGAACTTGTCGACCGGTTCCGGCGCGAGGTGCGGGTCACCGCCAGGATCGAACATCCGGGCGTTCCGGCCATCTACGACGCCGTCATCCCCAAGGCTTCTGACGCGGCAGAGGACGGCCAAAGCCTTGACCGGCTCTACGTCGTCATGCAGTTCGTCGACGGCGTTGCGCTGTCCGACCTCCTTGCCCAGCAAGGCGCGTTACCGATCGAAACCGCGGTCGCCATCGCCGCCCAGGTCTGCACGGTGCTCTCCTACGCGCACGCCGTCCCGATCATCCACCGCGACCTCAAGCCCAGCAACCTCATGATCGACCAGGAGGGCTACGTCAAGGTCCTGGACTTCGGCGTAGCGGCCGTCCTCGGCAACAAAGTCACGCAGCTCACCGAGACCGGCAGCCTCGTCGGCAGCCGCGACTACATGTCCCCCGAGCAGTTCTACGGAGTCGGCGTCAGCCCACGCAGCGACCTCTATGCCCTCGGCTGCGTCCTTCACGAGATGCTCGCTGGCGCCAAGGCGTTCTCCGGAACGAAGGATATGGCGCTTCGCCACGTGCATGACGAGCCGCCCGCGCTGCGTACTCTCCGCGCCGACATACCCGCAACGCTGGAACGCCTGGTCCTCGACCTGCTGGCCAAGTCCCCCGACCAGCGTCCGCCGTCCGTCTTAGCTGTCTTCGACCGCCTGGCGCCGCTGCTACCAGGGCGGCAACCGCAGGTCGTTCCGCCACATCCGCTCACCGTCGTCCCGGACCCGACCAGGCCCTACCGAGCGCCTCTCGCGCCCCGCCAGGAGTACGAGCGGCGGCCGGGGAGTTCTCGGGCAACCGCAGGAGTGTCCCCCTCTCGGTACCAGGCAGGGCCGGCCGACGTGGAGCCGATTCCATCCGACCAGACAGCCCGAGACGTATCGGCGCCTGTAGCCGCCGATGACAACTGGGAGCAAGCCGAACAGCACGCCATCGCGCTTCTCGACGACGGCCAACTCACCCGCGCCGTCAACGAACTCGACGCCATCTACACCGCAGCCTCACGACGGGTCGGCGCTGATCATCTGACCGTGCTAAGACTACGCGAGACACTGGCTGCGGCACTGTTCCTCACCCAGAACTACGGCCGGGCTCTACCACTCTTGAGGGGTCTCATTGAGGCCGCCACGGCTCGTACGGGCCTGATCAGTGAGGCGCTGGAATGGCGTCGTCAGGCGGCCGTCTGTCAGGCCGAGCTCGGCGACATGGACGCGGCCCTGGCCGCCTACCGCGATCTCCTCGCCGATGCTCGCAAGGTCTTGGGCGATCATTCCGACGAGGCGCTCGGAATCCGGCAGGAGGTCGCCGTCCTGCTCATCGCCCTCAACCGGATGCCAGACGCCGCCGCAGAACTCAGCAATCTGGAGCGGGACCTGCTTACCCTGCGCGGCCCTCACGACCATGTCCTAGGGGAGGTCCGCCAGCTGCTGACCCGGCTCCGCATCGCAAGCCAAGGGCCGACCTGAGCGAAGCGCGTCAAGTCAGCGTGCTCGACCATACCTCGTCGCGGTACCCGAGCCAGACTGCACCGCGCAGCGTCCAATCCGCCGCATAGTGCACTGATGCCCAGTCTGGTTGTTGGCCGCGAAACGCTGGGACGGAAGTTGTCGGTGGGAGCCTCTACGGTGACAGCGTGAGCCTCACCTCCGTCCTCGTCGAGGACGACCACGCTGTCACCCGGTGGCTCCGGACACGACTCCCGCACCCGGCCGCGGCGAGGAAGAGCTTCGTGGACCGGCTGGCGGTGCGCCGGGTGAGGCGTCCTGTCGCCACGGGACGCGCGGGGTTTCGGTGGGACTTGCTGGGGACGGCAGTTGATCATCGTATTCGTTGCGCGTTCGTCGAACCGCAGGTTCCGGGTGCCGTGATGCGGGGGGCCGGGATGGTCGCCAGCTCGGGTCGTGATCACGAGCGGGTGTTGGCACCGGCGTTCCTGGAACTGTTCCTGGACTTTCTGCGCCGTGAGCGGCCACAGCTTCGCGGAGCGGGTTGGGTTCTTAGACCACCAGCGGAGGAGCGGTTGTGTCGGCTCTGCTACGTGGCAGCGAACTTCGAACGGGTTTTCAGGGACGGTGCAGTCGGACCAGGTTCATTGCTTCGGGACACTGACGAGCAGACCGGTCTTGAGGGCCTGCTGCTCCTGGTGCCGGAGTACGCGGTTCTTGACCTACAGGTGCAGCTTCGGTTGGCGGAGCATGCCCTCGGGGGGCTGCGGGAAGCCACGGCGGAGTCGTCTTGCCGTGCTGGCCCTACGTTCGCAGGCGGGCAGGATGTAGGGGGCGCGGACGCCGACCTCCTCGTCGGCCGGACGTTGCTGGAGGTCAAGTCCGTGTCGCGGCCCGACCTCCTTCGCGACAGGATGATCTGGCAGCTGGCGGGATACGTGCTGTTGGACTACGACGACGAGTACCGCATCGACGAAGTCGGCTTTTACATGTCCCGTATCGGCTGGCTGCACACCTGGCCGGTGGCCGAGTTCTTCCGGCTGCTGGGGTGTCGAATACCACTGCCGCGGGCCAGAACTGAATTCGCCTCCGTCGCTCGGTCGGATGCGGCCCGCTGATCGACTGAGCAGTGGTGGATCACGTGTCGGCATTGAAGTGCGTCAGCCAAAAACTCAGAAGTAATGGATCGGGGGGACGGAGATGTCTATATCGGTAGAGCCTGCGGGCAGCCTCCTGGACCGGCGGGCGAGAATCACTTCGGCCGCGCTGCGCGCGGCCTATGCCTGGTCGGTCCGCGAGCACGAGCGGCGGGCGTTCGAGGAGATCTGCCGTATGGTCGGCGTTCTGATGTTCGAGCTCGGTCCTGGAGCCGGGCCCGCCACGCCCATGGATTTGGTGCGCCGTCTTCGTGAGCCGCTGAGCGGATTGCTGCCCCCGTTGCCGCAAGAGGTGCGAGGACCGTACGGGTCGGCCGTCGACAGTGTCATTCTGCTCGGTGCTGGCGACGTGCTCGCGGACGCGGCGTTCGAGATCGGGTCCGACTACGTCCGTGACGTGGTGACGAGCCTGGACCCGGGGCGCGACTGGTTGCCGTCGTGGTCGTGGATGCGGGCCGACGACGTCGAGCACGCAACGTTCGAGAACTTGCGGTCGTCGGAGAGCGCTGCGGAGTACCAGGTGAGCCGGCGGTTCGTCGTCGAGCATCCCGCTGGCGACGAGAAGGAGCTGGCCGAAGAAGCGAACAGGCTCGGTGCCCGGCGGGTGGCTCGCTACGTCGCGGTTTCCGATCGGCAGACGTATGCGACCGGTGGTGAGCGGTGGTGGTGGCCCTGCCCGACGTGCGCCTGGCCGATGGACGTCGAGGGCGAGTTGCTGCGGTGCCGTTACCGGTTCCACCGCGCGACCTTCCAGATCGTCGACCGCGGCCGTGCCGGACCCAAACTGATCGCGGTCGCGTCCACTGGTGAAAAGTCGCCGGTACGTGGCGTACCTGATCGGCGGGATCGACGTGGCGCCGTCCAGGTCGAGGAAGCGGTATGGCGGTTCATCGTTGTCCCGGGCGCGAGCGAGCTGCGGCTGTGGCGCGTGCTCGACCGAGCCGGGGCCCGCGTCGAGCTCTACCCGCGGTTCGACCGGTACGACCTCGACGTGACCGCAGCCGGCCGGCGGTGGGACGTCGACGTCAAGGAGCACGCAACGGTGGAGGGGCTGCTGCGCCACGTCCGGGACAACCCACCCGCTGCCCGCTACCTCGTGCTCCCGGACTCCCATCGCGGTCAGGTCCATGCGGTGCGGGACGCGTTGACGGACTACACGGTCATGACCGAGAGCGAGTTGGTGACTGACGTGAAGAAGGCATTGCGGCGCGAGAAGCGGACCGCGCGGTGAACGCGGCGGACAGGGACCTGGACAAGCGCGTCCTTCTGCTCCTGCGCGCGGCGATAGGGCTGGCCGCTGTGCACTTCCCGCTGTCGGCGGAGGCGGGCATCCTGCTGGTCCGTGACCGCGACGTCGCGTTCCTCCTCGACGGCCACGTCGATGTCTGGCCTGCCTGGCGCACCCTGGACCCTGAGGACACGCAGCAGGTCGTCCGTCTGTTGCGGCTGCGCCGGGCTGAATACGCTGACGGCGAGTGGGTGCGCCGGAGCCTGCGCACGGCCTTGGACGGTGCAGCCCTGCCGGGATGCAGATTGGCAGACGATAGCGACGGCGGTCTGACGATCAGCTGCTCGCCGGGAATGCCACCGCGGGATTACGTTGAGGAAGCCCTCGCAGCGCTGGAGCGGACCAGCTCGGTCGGACGGGGCCTCACCCCCGAGGCTGCGGCCGGCGCTCACCACAGCACTGTGCGTGTCTCGGCTGGGCCGGGCTCGCATGTGCAGGTCGTCGAACAGCGTTACCTGCTTCCCTCCTATCCAGGTCCCAGAGCGGAGCCACCGCTGCTGGAGTCGTCGCCGCCGGTCGACGACCTCCGTGTGCCGGCCTCCGAACTGGTGGACCTCGCCGGCAAGCTCGACGCCGCGCACGGCGACACCTCCGGCTACCGCGCCCGTTCCGTGAGCAGGCTCTGCCAGCGGCTGCGGACTCGCGACGGCATCGTGTCCCTCGACGGCCTGCTCACGCTGGCGGCCGGCGATGTCCGGATCCTCAACGCGCCCACCGGCATCGGCAAGAGCGTGCTGATGGAAGTGCTCGCGTGCTGGGCGGCCCTTCAGGGGGTTGTCATCACCGTCGTCGTTCCGACGAACAGCGACGTACTGAAGCTGACCCACGCGATCGAAAGCGACCTCACAGCGCTCGGTATCGAGGCCGCGGCGACCGCCCTGATGTCTCCGTCGGCGACCTTCGACACGATGAGAAAGGTCGTGCGGGCCAAACCTGCCTGGGACCCGACCGGCGAGTGGACCGTTGACCGGCTCGGATATGGCTGTGCCCTGGCCGCCGCCGCGGAGACCGAATCGTCGGTCGACGCCTGGTCGCCTGGGAACGAACCCTGCACCACCCTGCAACCCGTCGAGGGCAAACCAGGCAAGCGGCATGCCTGCCCGTTCCGAGCGAGCTGCGGGAAGTTCCGACTCGCCAGAGCGGCCCTCGACGCGTCGGTCATCGTCACCAGTCACGCGAACCTGCACAGCGGGCGTCTGCACCTGACAGTGCGGGACGAGCGCGGCGTGACCGACCGGACGACCATCGAAGAGCTGGTGTTCCGCCGTAGCCAGCTCGTCGTGATCGATGAGATCGACGCCTTCCAGAACGACGTCCTACAACAGGCCGCGCGCGGCCTGCTGCTCGACCGGCGGGGCAGCGTAAACACCCTGCTGTACGAACTCGAAGCCGAGTACGTCGCCGCGGCGGGCCGCCTCAACCGCGAGGTCGAGTCGAGCGTACGAGACATGGTGCACCACTCGAAGTTCCTGGCCTCCACCTACACCGCCGCTCTGTCCCATGGCCTCATCAGTTCGGAGGGCACCCCATCCCGGTCCCGTCAGGGCAGGTACTGGCTGGTGCCCCGGCGTTGGGACGGCGCGCTGACGGCCCAGCTGTTCGGCCTCGCGGACAACGAACCGCTCGACAGCCAGAAACTCACCGCCTTCAGGTCCCTCTTCCCCGGCGGGGATCCTCCGGAGCCCGGCGAGCCCGGCGAGTTCACCGCGATCCGCCGGATCCTCGCCACCGTCACCGAGGTTGGTAGCGGCGCGAAGAGCCTTCAGACCAGTCGCGACCAGCTCGACGAGCTCCTCGCCGTGCGCATCCCCGACGACCGGCGCCGCGCGATGGCGATCAACCGGCTGGTGCAACGCGCCATCCTCGAACGGTTGCGTCAACACCTGCGCGGCTTCGTCTACGACGTGCCGCACCTGGCCGCCGCCGGCGTACCTGCCGCACGTGAGATCGCCGAGACCTTCGGGCCCTACAGCCGATGGCGTGCGCTGCCTAACGGTCCGATGGGACGGCTGCTGTTCGCGTTCAGTCACCACCACGACCCCAGCGGGAAGCAGCCCACCCGGCTCAACGCCGCAGCATTCGGGGGCGACCCCCACCTCTACACCACGACCCTCGGCGACATAACCGCGCTGTGCCGTGCCGGTGTCCGGCGAGCTGTGCTCGGACTATCAGCTACGGCCTACTTCCCTGGGGCCCCGCACCACCACGTGCACCTGGAGCCGCATTGGTGGGTTCGCGACGAGGACACCGCGGCCGTCACGATCCGCCCCGCGTACGTGCACGACCACAGCGGCGAGCAGCGCAGACTGGTGCGAGTTTCCGGCACCGAAGGAACCCGCCGCGACGACGCGCTGCGCCGCCTCGCCGCGCTCCTGTGGCAACTCCGCCTGCGCGCCGAGCTCGAACGACTCAAGCAGGAAGATCCAGATCGCTGCCGCATCCTGTTGGTCACCACCTCCTACCAGGGCGCCCGCGCCGTCGTCGAGGGACTGGTGAAGGCCGGCGCCGACCCCCAAAGCCTCTGCCTGGCGGTACGCCCGCATGCCGCCCACGACATTGGCGACACCGACGAAGACGAGGCACCACGCACGGGCTGGCGGGAACTGGCCGCAGATCGACTCGAAGAGTTCCCGAACGACCCCGGCGCCCACGTCCTCGTCGCGCCGCTGGCCCGCGTCCAACGCGGAGTCAACATCATCGGCGCCGGTGACAAGTCCGCACTCGGTTCGATCTGGCTACTCGTTCGACCGGTCCCGGTCATCGACGAGCCGGCTGAACTCGTCGCGCACGTCAACGCCCACCCTCTTGCCGCCGACGCCAACGACAGTCTCCTCCAGGACCTACCCGCGCTGCGGCCCGCCGACGTCCTCGAATCCCGAAAGCAAGCGGCCGGCTACTACTTCGAGCAGATCGTCACCAGCCAGCCCTACTTCCGGACCATGCCCAAGAGCGTCCAGCTGTCGGTCACCGCCGAGACCATGAACGGCATCGTCCAGCTCGTCGGCCGGGCCCGCCGCGGCGGAACCCCTGCGACCATCCACCTTGCCGACGGCGCCATGCTCGACCCTGCCGCCGGCCCGACCTTCGGCGCTTTGATCCGCCAGCTCCGCGACCACTGGGAGCAAACCGGGCAGCTTCCCCGCATGCACGATCTGTACGGAGCCACCCTCGAAGCGTTCTTCCGCTACGCCGACACCGAAGCCAAACTTCTCGCCCCCTGACGTAGGGACAGCTCATGCTCACAACGCTGGGTTATCGGATACCCGCGGCGCACGTCGACCGAGTCCTCGGTCACGTCGCCGTCTACCCGTGGGACGCTTCTTTCACCGAGGCATGGCAACGGCTCCCAAAACGTCGTCCTCGCAAGGGTGCGAAGCCGGCCAGCCCACCCTACCGACAGCTGCTCACCGGCCTTACCGCCGTACACAACCGGCCTGTACGCGTCGTCGAGGAATGGAAGCTCGCCCAGAAAGACAAAGACAACGGCATCAAAGGGATGATCGTCAGCGCCGAGCCGATCGACCCCTTCCACCTGACCACCTGTGTCAGGACTTTCGAACGGCTACTCCGTAACGGCGAAGACCGCAACTCCCTCTCTCCGCTCCTACCGACGGCCGACACGAGTCGTAGGTTCCGCGACCACCTCGCCGTCGCGGACTCAGGAACGGCCAGCGCGCCCGGTTGGCTGTTCGACTGCGCGACGTGGGCTGTCATGGCCGCCCTCACCGCAAAGCCGTTCAGCCTAGAAGACGAAGGCCCTCGCCTGCCGTTGCGTATGGACACCGACGGTTCCCTACTCGCCTGGAACGATGTCCTGGCCAACGAGTGGGACGAGAGACCGGGCTATGCCATGCTCCGCATCACCGCCGAGATCATCACGCTCCCTGGGATCCCCGACCTCGCCATCACCTTCGACGCCCACCGGTCGAGGATCAACGACCAGTGGCGCGGTGCGAAGTACGCCTGGATCGACCGCGACAATCCCCACCTCCCGCTGCTGCGCGTACCTGTCCGCAACGTCCCGCCCCCCGAGGAAGGCGGTTCCTGGACGACGCAAGTCGCCAACCACGCCACCGCGATCACCGAAGCCTGTGGCATGGAAGGTCTCCGACTCGACCAGAACCTTCCCGCTACGCCCGGCCGAGTGCGGCCTCTCATACCGGCTCCTCGGATGCACCCGGTCGGCAAGGGACCCGGCGCACGCGTGATGCTGCGCCTCGCCGAGCACATCGCAGTTACCTGCCCCGAGCTAGAACCCTTGCAGTGGGAACGCGACACCCAAGCCAGAGTTCCAGAGCCCCGCCGCCAAATAATTGGGCCTGGAAAGGCTGACAAGAACACCGTCACAGTCACCCCTGCGATAATCGAGGCCGTAGCGCAAGCCTCCGGACATCGGAGATTCCGGATACTGTGCCTCTACGCCACCTCTGAGGCCCGCGAGCGCATGGCCACCCAGCTACGAATGGTCTCCGACACGGCTGCGCCCGCGCTGGACGACACGACAGCCGAAGTCAACAGCGCACTTGCCGTCTCGTTTCATCGCGTCCCCGACCTCCTCCGGCACGGGGCTCACGACCGAGGCCAGCTGCTCCAGCGGCTGGAGAAGACGATCGACCACGAGACCGGAACGCTGCTGGCCTGGCTTGAGACCGAGTACGACCCGCGGACAGGCAGCCCGACGGACGACGCGAAAAACCCGCTTCGCCGGCACCTCGCACGCCTCGGCATCACGACTCAGTTCCTCGCCACGCTCCCCGAAACCAAGAATGAGGACGGCGAGACGACCGGAAAGAAGCCTCGACGACGGACCCGCAGACGGCGAGACAGCGCCAGTGACGCGCAGGCGGACCATCCCGCGCGCAGCGCCGCGGCAGACCTCCTACTACGCGCCGCGGGGGTCCTCCATCCAGAGATGACCGCGGGAATCCTACAAGACCAGCTCGACCGGATCGGATTTAGCTCGGTTCACCTGGTCGGCTTGCACTACCGCCTACAACAGTCCGGCATCGAAGGCGTACCTCCCAGGCTCGTCAGGACGGCCGCCGCGGTGCGTGCATATGCCGATCCCGGGTTGCCGTGGACTGTGACGATGTGGAGTGAGAGCGCAGCAGCCTGGATCAGCTATCCACACGCCATAGCAGACTTCCACGCCAACCCGATCGGCTCCGCAGACTACGGACGCTACGGCGATAAGGCCCTAAATACACGTATCTACACCGAATCCTGCCTCGACGCCCTGCCGCCCGGACCCGTAATAATCATGGTAGACGCCGTCGCGACCCGAACTATCTGGCCTGGACTCCAAAATCACCGCTTCGGCATCGACGCACTTCCGGGCGTAAACATTTCAGCACAGCGGGAGGTTGCCGTCGTGCGCTGCAACACCAGCAGCGAGGTCCCACGGCCCGTACACCGCCAAGGAGGAAAACAGCCACACGACCCCAGGCAACCCGCCGCTCCCGACCGATTCGTCTACCACCATGCCGAAAGCCGTCTGTGGCTACTGCCAAAATCCTCGCGCACGTACCGCGCTAAGGGAGGACGCCTTGGAGCACAGTACACTCCTTGGACCTTGCCCGACGAACTCCAGCATCTCATCCAAGACGACTGGCACTCGTATACCGGAACCGAAATAGCCATTCCACAAAAAGGTCCATGGGATGAGCGCGAACTGGTAACCCTCACCGCTCGCCTATGCGACCACACCGTGATATGGGACGATCGAACACTCGCACCTATCCCACTGCACCTCGCAAGCAAAGCCGACCAGACGCATCCAGAATACCGAACGGACGAAAACGACGAAAGCCTCTGACTTGGCCGAGCGACAAGATCCAAAAAATCTCAAGTACGGCGATCCACGGACCCATTACGGAGACTTCCCCGCCTGCGGCGAGATCGTGGCCAGCACCGCGGCCTCGCTCGACAGCGTCCGGTAGGGCAGTAGCACGACGCTGGCCGCGCAGGCGAGCCCCGCGACGAGCAGCGCGGTCCTGACATCGGTCAGCGCGGCGAGCCCGCCGCCGGCGAGGACGAACAGGGGCTGCACCGTCTTGGAACTGATTCCCCAGGTGGTCCGTACGCGGGCCATGTAGGCGTCGGCGGTGACCTCCATCCGGTACGTGGCGAACACCGGGTTGAACACTCCTGCGCACGTCAGCATGGCCGTATCTGCGGCCACGATGATCACTAGTCCGGCTGGGCCGTGGGATGCGAGCGGGTACAGCAGCAGCCAGGGCGCGCGCAGCGCGCCGGCGGCGAGCAGCACGCGCCGCTGCCCGAACCTGCGCACCAGTACCGGCGCGAGGCGGGAGCCGGCGATCCCGCCGAGGCACGGCAGGCCCAGGGCCAGCCCGTAGGCGGACGCGGATAGCCGGAGATCGTCGAGGATGAGGACGGCGAGCAGCGGAATGGTCATGATCACCGGGCCGCCGAACAGCATCGCGTTGAGGAACAGGGGCCGCAGCCCGGGATGGGCGAAGATGTAGCGCCATCCCTGTCGGATGCCGGAGTGGGCGGAGCGCTCGGGCGGTGGCGGCTCGGGTGCGTGGATGCGCCGCACGCCGACGGCGGAGCCGAGGTAGGACGCGGCGTCGACGGCCATCGTCGCGGTGGCCCCGAGGCCGCCGATCAGCAGCCCGCCGGCCGGCGGCCCGGCTGTATCTGAGATCCAGTCGGCGGTCTCGAACCAGCTGTTCGTCGCCAGACGTCCCGCCGGATCGGTCATCGCTTTCAGGTGCGCCCCGCTGGCGGCGCCGAAGGCGATCGACGCGGTCGTGCAGATGGCCCCGACCGCGACCAGTTGCGGGTAGGTGAGGAGACCCAGCGCGGCAGCAGCCGGCACGCTGGCGAGCGCGGCGAACCGCACCAGATCCGCCGCGATCATGACGGGTCGTTTGTGCCGATGTTCGATGCCGGCACCGAGCGGCAGCAGGACCGCCGCGGCGGTGAGCCCGGCCAGGCCGGACAGCAACGACACCTCGAACGCGGAGGCGCGCAGGATGAGGACCGCGACGATCGGCAGCGCGCCGGACCCGATGCCGCTGCCCGCCGCACTCACGGCGTATGCGAAAAGCAGATTTTGGCGATCTCGGTCCCGCACCGGCGCACGGTACCACTCACAATGTTCCCGCCAGGTCGAAGCCGCCGGTGCCCAATGCGCAGAATTCTTGAGATCAGTGGTCGCCCGGAAGGCCAAAGGGCGCCGGCCGGGCGGGCGCCGCTGTCCCGGTGGCCGCGGTGCAAACCACCACGCCAGCGAATGAGGCAGTTGGTCTGACGGCTGGTGCGGCGCGCGAAGATGTCGACCAGGTTCGGAACGTCGTCGCTGGTCAGGGCCACTCTGGGACGCGAACGGAATGTTCTGCGTCCGGGGAATGTGTGACCCGCTCCGATCAGGCAGGGTAACCCGCGACCGACGATCTCGATCTGAAGTAGGGGAGCTTGCCACGTGGATGCGGTTCAGGATGAGACGGCGGGCGTCCTCGACGAGGAGCAAGCGGACGTACTGCGCGCGCGGCTGGTCGACGGGCTGCTTTCGGGTGGGTGGATTAGGACGGCTCAGGTGGAGGCGGCGTTCCGGGCTGTGCCACGGCACCTGTTTGCGCCTGAGGCGTCGTTGGAGGCGGCGTACGCCGACGATGTCGTGCGGACGAAGTTCGACGCCGACGGGAAGGCGATCAGTTCGGTATCCGCGCCGTGGTTGCAGGCGACGATGATCGAGCAGGCACGGTTGGCGGCCGGGATGCGCTGCCTCGAAGTCGGCTCGGGCGGATACAACTCGGCTCTTCTCGCCAAGATCGTCGGTCCGGCGGGCGAGGTGACCACGGTCGACATCGACCCGGACATCACCGACCGAGCCGCCCGCTTCCTCGCCGCGACGGGCTACGACCGGGTCCGGGTCCTGACCCGCGATGGCTGGCACGGCGCGGCCGAGCACGCCCCGTTCGACGCGATCATCGTCACAGCGCAGGCTGTCGACCTCCCACCGGCGTGGGTCGACCAGCTGGTCGACGGCGGCCGGCTCGTCGTCCCGCTACGGCTGCGCGGCCTCGGCCGCGGGGTCGCGTTCGAGCGGCACGGCGACCGGCTGATCAGCCGCGAGACGCAGATGTGTGGCTTCGTGCGCATGCGCGGGGCTGGCGCGAGCCCGATGGTGCGCCTCGCATTGCGCGGCGACGAGATCACCCTACGGTTCGACGGCAACTACCCGGCCAAACCCGAGCTGTTCGACGGCATCCTCGACAGCTCTCGCGTCGATACTTGGACCGGGGTGCGGCTCCCGCCGATGACCTCGTTCGCCACGCTCAAACTGTGGCTCGCGACCGTGTTCGACGGCTACTGCCAGATCGACGTGGCAAAGGACGCGGCGACGGAGTCCCTCTCGCCCG
>NZ_CDWWEW010000012.1:26753-32738 GCF_977966315.1 Frankia sp. CeRuru1 | reverse complement strand
GTCCACGACCCCCGCCGTATCCGGGCGGGGACACGGCCTGCTTTGACGCCCCGTTGAACGGCACCCGCCACCGTGAAGGGGCCGCCCGCACCTTCCTACGCCCCGCACCTTCCTACGAACCAGGTGAAGCAAGCCGCATGTCGATACCCCGCGAGCAGGCACCCCGCGAGCAGCCGCCTTGGACGCAGCCCCCCCGCCGTCGGGTTCTGATCGCGACACCAGTGAGCGAACGGGTCGCGCGGCTCGTCACTCGGCACGACGCCGCCCGGCTACGCCCGGAGCTGGCCACCCAGCCGACGGGCCTAGCCGACGCCTTGGTCGAACTGCGGCCGCACACCCTCGTCGTCGGGGTGAACGCGGTGGATGGACCGGCACTCGAACAGTGGGCCACCGCGGTCCGCACGGACCCGGCGGAGGCCGGCCGGGACCGACCCCTGCTGCTGGTCCGCCGGGGCACCTCCCTCGCTGCCGTCGACCTGGCCGCTGCGGCGCGCCACCGGATCGAGGTGTGCAACACCCCCGAGGTCAACGCCCGGCACGTCGCCCGGTTCATCGTCGACCGGCTGTTCGACCCGCTCGGCAACGCATCCGGCGCGGAGCCGGCTGGGGCCGCCACGCGCACCGACCGGCCGGGCGTGCTCGGCCTCGTCGGCGCCGGAAACATCAACAGTCGGGTCGCCCGGGAGGGCGCCGCACGCGGCTGGCATCTGGCCGTACACGCTCCCTCGCTCGCGGCGAAGCCGGCGACGGCCGCGCTCTGGGCGGCGAAGCACCGACTGCCGGTCGACCGGATCCACGTCGCCCGCACCGTCGAGGACGTCTTCGACGCCGCCGATCTGATCAGCATCGCCGCGCCCCTCGTGCACGGCGGGTCCCGGATGTCCGCCGGCATGATCGACATGCGGCACGTCAAGGCGTTCACCGGCCGCCGACTCGTGTCAGTCAGCGAACCGGACGTCTTCACCGACCGGGCGCTGGTCGACGCCTACGACCGCCGTGACCTGGAGGTCATGATCGACAACGCCCCCCGGTTCCTCGGCCCGGTCCGCGGGCTGCTCGCGGGGCGGATCGCCGAGGACGGCGGGGAGCTGCGGCGCGGGTTCACTCTCTGCTCCGTAGCGATGCACAGTCCCGCCTGCAGCGATGATCTCGATCAGGCGTTCCTCGCGGTGGTCGGGCGGGCCGACCTGGACGACCTCACCGGGAACGACCTCGCCGGGAACGGCCTCGCCGGGAACGGCCCGAAGGGCGATCGTCATGACCTGGCCGATCGTCGGGGCGATCCGCGGGGCACCGGCCGCGGGGTCGGCGAGGACCCGGCCCCTGACGGTTCCGCCGTCGACAAACACGACGTGGTGGTCGTCGGCGGCGGGATCGTCGGACTCACGATCGCGCTCGTGCTGCGGCTGCGGGGCCACCCCGTCCGGGTCCTCGACGCCGCGCCGGCCGACCGGGCGGACCCTGCCGCCCAGGGCACGACGTTCGCGGGGACGAACGGCCGGCACCTGTCGGCGACCGAGACGCTGCCGCAGGCGGACGCGAGCCGCGTGGGTGTTCTCGATCGCGATCCGACGCACGGCGGCTGGCGGCTACGGGACCCGGAGTCGCTGTCGGAGCCGGAGAGGGTCTGGGCCAGCGCCTTCGAGCAGTGCGCCGACCATCCCGGGCTGCACGCGGTGGCCCGGGACCTGGTGATCGCCCTGAACCGGCTGGGGTTGCGCGGGTGGGAGCATCTTTTCGCGCTCGCCGACGGCGGGGACGGGCTCGGTACCGGGTGCGGGTTGCGCTGGGACGCCCGCCTCCCGCGGATCTATCTCGGTCCGGGCGACCTCGCCGCGGGCGAGCAGCTGCAGCGGGCCGCGGGGGGGCGGGTCGTTCGGTTGTCCCGGGCGGATCTGGTTCGCGACTGGCCCGCGCTGGGCTGCTCGGTCCCGCTGCCCGGCGGCGCCCGGGAGGTGGCCGGGGCGGTCGAGGTGGACGGCTACGCGGTCAACATCCACGATCTGGCCACGGTGCTCATCGACCGGCTGCGGGCCGCGGGCGTCGAGGTGCGCGCCGGCACCCGGGTGGAACGCATCGAGACCGGCATCGAGACCGGCATCGACCGGAGCCTCGACGGCAACCGGAACAAGGCCGGGCACGAGACCGGGAGCGGAGCCGGGAACGGGGTCCGGTTGCATCTCGCGGACGGCTCGACCCTGCGTACCGGCTGGGCCGTGGTGACCGTGGCCGGCCGCGATCTGCAGCGGCTGCTGGGCGCCGCCTGGCCCGGCGCCGGTGCCGTCGCGCATCTGCTCGGCCTCTCGCTGACCCTGCCGAACCCGGGTCTGCGACGGCCGGTGAAGGTCCACGCCGGAGATCCCCTCGGTGTGATCAATGTGACGCTGTCCGCCGATGGTGCCAGGATCCATGTCAGCGGCGGATTCGGGTACCTGGGCACCGCCGTGCGGGCGGTCGCGGACAGCGGCGTCGCCCGCCTGCGCGCGGTTTTCGAGCAGGCGGTCGCCGGCCTGTTCCCGACGCTGCGCCGGCCTGACGGCACCGTGGAGATGCTCGACGTCCGCGTCTGCGAGCGCCCGGCGACCCCGGACGGCATCCCCCTTGTCGAGGCCGTGGCAGACCACGGCGGCCGGGTGATCGTGGCGGCAGGGACGAACGCGGGTGGCACCGTGCAGGCCCCGGCGGTGGCCATGCTGGTGGCCGACCTCCTCGCCGGCACGCCGCGCTGCGCCGCGCTCGCCATGGCCGGTGATCGGGCGGGTCTCCCACCCATCCGGAGGTAGCACCCTCCACATCAGTGGAATGACGTTACGTAGCAGTAATTCCCATCGCCGAGCAGTGCCGGCGAGCGGCGGGTTATCGTCGAGCGACGTGATGGTGCGCCCCAGCCTCCTGGCTCGCCGGACCCGACTCGTGGGGCCAGGTCGGCGATCCGGGCGCGGACAGGAGGCGACGCCGGTGACCGACGTGGGCGTGAGGGTGGTCCGCTGGTCCCCGAGCCGGATGCGCACCCGGCTCGACGATGTCATCGCGGTCTACAAGGCCGCCTTCCTCGATCATCATGAACCTGACCCGCCGCGGGCCGCCCGGGACCGGGCCGCCCATGCGCGCCGGCACTTCGAGCGGCGGGACCTTCGCGCCGTGGCGGCCGTCACACCCGACGACGAACTCGTCGGGATCACCTACGCACTGCCCGGCCGGGTCGGCCAGTGGTGGCACGACGTCGTCGCCGACGCGCTCCCGCCGGACTCGGCCGCGTACTGGCTCGACGACTGCCTCGAGATCGTGGAGCTGCACGTCCTGCCCGCCTACCAGGGCCGAGCGATCGGGCGCACCATACTGCGGGAGCTGCTGCGCGGGGCCCCGCAACGCACGGCCGCGCTGTCCGCCCTCGAACCCCCGGGTAGTCCGGCACGCCGGTTGTACGACCATGAGGGATTCGTCCCGTTGTTGTCCGACTTCCAGTTCCCCGGGACCCTCACCCCCTACGCCGTCCTCGGCAAGGAGCTCCACGGACGCTCCCCCGCCTGTCCCAACGGCGCCTCCGCCGAAGGAGCCGACCGGCACGCACCGGTACGATGACCGCCGGCGCGCTCTTCACCGGATCGGCGCGGCCGGCGCGGCTCACCGCGATGCCGTGGATCTTCGCGGCGGCCACCGTGGCGGTGCAGCTCCCTTGTCCGTTGGTCACCGGATCCGCTGGGGCGGCGCTCGCCATCGCCTCGATCGTGCTGTTCTTCGCCTCCTCGGTGAGCCACGCCCTGCTCACCCGTGGCCGAGCGTGGACCGCCGGGTTCCTCGCCGTGACCGTCGGCGGCGGGCTGCTCGTGGAGACCGTGGGCGTGCACACCGGCTGGCCCTTCGGCCGCTACGCCTACGGCTCCGCCCTGGGCACCCGCCTGTACGGCGTCCCGGTCGTGGTGCCGATGGCCTGGGCGATGATGACCTACCCGGCATATGTCCTGGCCCGTCGCCACCACCGCGGCCGGGCGCGCACCGTCGTGCTGGCCGCGCTCGTCCTCGCGGCCTGGGATCTCTTCATCGACCCGCAGATGGTCACCGCGGGGTACTGGCGGTGGCTCGGCGGCGGCCCGGCGCTCAACGGAATCCCGCTCACCAACACCGCCGGATGGGTGGCCGTCGCGATCGCCATGACCGCGGCGTTGACGGCGCTTCCGGACCGGGCCGGGAGCACGGCACGCGACGATCGCGCTCCGCTCGCCCTTCTCCTGTGGGCCTACGTCTCCTCGACGCTGGCGAACCTCACCTTCTTCGACCGTCCCGGTGTAGCCGTGGCCGGCGGGATCGCGATGGGGGCGGCGCTCGTCGCGGCGGCCCGGGCCGGGCCCCGGGCCCGGGACCGTGCCCGGGCCGGGGACCGCCCGGTCCCGGCGGGCTCCCCACCACGATGACGGCGCCGTGGCGGACGGGGCGCGGGACGAGGCACCGGACGGGACGGACGGTACCGGGATCCCCGGCCCGGTGGCTCGCCGGCCGATGCTGGTCGGGTGCGGTACGGTCCGCCGCGGTGGCGTCCACCGCCATCGCCGTGCACACGGCGGTGAACGCGCGGCTGCTACGCGTCCCACCGCCGGCCCGGCCGGTACGCGAACGGGTGACGGTCGTGCTACCCGTCCGCGACGAGGCCGGGAGCCTGCCGCGTTGCCTGTCGGCCCTGCTCGGCTCGCAGTGGGTGCCCGACCTCGAGATCCTCGTCTACGACGACGGTTCCACCGACGGCACCGGGGAGATCCTCACTCGGTGGGCGGCGAGGGACGACCGGATCGTCGCGCTGCGCGGTGCGGCGCCCCCCGCCGGCTGGCTCGGCAAACCGCACGCCTGCGCCCGGGCTGCGGCTGCGGCCACGGGCACGGTCCTCGTCTTCGTCGACGCCGACGTCACGGTGGCCCCCGACGGCGTCGCGCGGACCGTTCTCCTCCTGCGGGACGCCGGCCTCGACCTCGTCTCGCCCTACCCGCGCCAGGAGGCGGCCGGTGTCACCGAACGGCTGATCCAACCCCTGCTCCAGTGGTCGTGGCTGGCGCTGCTGCCGCTGCGGCTGGCCGAACGCTCCACCCGGCCATCGCTTTCGGCGGCGGGCGGACAGCTGCTGGCCGTGGACGTGGCGGCCTACCGCCGGGCCGGCGGCCACGAGGGCGTCCGGGACCAGGTCATCGAGGATGTCGCCCTGCTGCGGAGGCTCAAGCGTGCCGGCGGGCGGGGAGTGGTCGCGGACGGCACCGACCTCGCGGTCAATCGGATGTACTCCGGATGGTCACAGCTGCGGGACGGCTACGCGAAGTCGCTGGCCGTCGCCGGTGGAAGCACGCTCGGCAGCGCCGGGCAGATCGGCGTGCTGGCCTGGCTGTTCGTCGTGCCGGCGGTGGCGGCACTGGGTGGCTCGGGCCCGGGCGCGGTCGGGTACCTCGCCGGGATCGCCGGCCGGGTGCTCGCCGCCCGCCGCACGGGCGGCCGGAGCTGGCCTGACGCCGCCGCTCATCCGGCTTCCGTGAGCCTGTTGGGCTACCTGACGGCGGTGTCGTGGTGGCGTCGTCGGCGGGGTACCGCCCGGTGGAAGGGACGACCGGTTACCCGCTGCCCCTGACCGCTGGTCCGCCCTTCCTCACCCCGCCAGAGGCTTCCCTTGTCGTCCTTCCGGCGGCTTCCTTCTCCTTCCCGAGGCTTCGATGCCCGTTTCCTTCCTCGCGGATAACCGGGAAGGAGCAGCTCGTACAGTCGTCGCATGGCCCGTGTTGTGGTGATCGGCGCCGGTGTGGGCGGGCTGGCAGCCGCGGCCCGGCTCGCCGCCACCGGGCATGACGTGACGGTCTGCGAGCAGTCGTCGCGGACCGGAGGCAAGCTCGGCTGGTACGAGCGCGACGGGTTCGGCTTCGACACCGGCCCGTCCCTGCTGACCATGCCCGGCGTGTTCGAGGACCTGTTCCCCGCGACCGGCGGGCCGTTGCCCGGTGAGGTGGAGCTGCG
>NZ_CDWWEW010000012.1:0-26728 GCF_977966315.1 Frankia sp. CeRuru1 | reverse complement strand
CCGGCACGTCCCTGCTGACCATGCCCGGCGTGTTCGAGGACCTGTTCACCGCGACCGGCGGGCCGTTGCGCGGTGAGGTGGAGCTGCGTCGACTGGACCCGATCGCGTCCTACCGGTTCGCCGACGGCACGACACTCGCCGCGCATGCCGACGACGACGCGTTCGTGGCCGAACTGGACGATCGGATCGCCCCCGGGTCGGGCGAGGACTGGCGGCGGCTCACCGACCGGGCCTGCCGGGTCTTCGACGCCGCCGAAGGACCGTTCCTGTCCAGTCCCGTGTCGGCGACCGGGCTGGTCCGGCTCGCCTGGTCCTCACCCGGTGACATCGCCGCGATCGCGCCCGGCCGGAGCCTGCGCCGGCTGGGCTTGCGCTACCTGCGTGATCCCCGGCTGCGGATGATCCTGGACCGCTATGCCACCTACTCTGGATCCGATCCCCGGCACGCCCCCGCCGCTCTGGTGTCGGTGGTCCACGCGGAACGGCGCTTCGGGGGCTGGTACGTCGCGGGCGGCCTGCGCCGCCTCGGGGATGCGCTCACCCACCGCGCCGAGGAACGCGGCGTCCGGATCCTGCTCGACGCGCCGGTGCTGGCGGTGACCCGGACCCCCGGCGGGCGGGTCGACGGGGTCCGCCTCGCCGACGGTACCCGGCTGCCCGCGGACGTCGTCGTCGCGAACGCCGACGCGGCGGCGCTCTACGGCCGGCTGGTGAACGATCGGGCCGGCCGCCGGCGGCTGCGGCGGACGGTGCCGTCGATGTCCGGCTTCGTGCTGCTGCTGGCCCTGACGGGTCGCACGCCCGGGCTGGGGCATCACACGGTCACCTTCCCCGCCGACTACGACGCTGAATTCGATGCCGTCTTCGCGGGCCGGCTGGCGGCCGATCCCACCGTCTACCTTGCCGCGCCCGCCGACCCGGCCTGCGCGCCGCCGGGCTGCGAGGCGTGGTTCGTCCTGGTGAACGCGCCCCCGCATCGGGGCGCAGGCGGCCACGACGGCGCAGGCACCCTGGACTGGGACCGTCCCGGGCTCGTCGACGGCTACGCCCGGCGCATCCTCGACGTGCTTGCCGCCCGCGGGTTCGACGTCCGCCCCCGGTTACGCTGGTACGAGACCATCACCCCGGCGGATCTGGAACGGCGCACCGGGACGGTGGGCGGATCCATCTACGGTGGATCCTCGAACGGCGTGCGGGCGGCCTTCCTGCGGCCTCCGAACACATCCCGGGTGCCCGGCCTGTTTCTCGTCGGCGGATCAACCCATCCCGGCGGTGGGCTGCCGCTCGTCGTGCTCTCCGCCGGCATCGTCGCCGGCCTCATCGGCCCGGCCTGACCCGGCTGCCAGGGTCGAGTGGACCGTGGCCGTGAGCTGAAAGAAGCCGACGGCGCACACCGCCAGCGTCGCGGTCGTCGCGATACTCGCGGCGAGGTTCGCGAGGCCGGGCACCAGACCCGCTCCGAACGAGCCGACCGCGGCGATGATGATCCGGGCCGGCCGCTCCCCGACGGTCACCACACCGATCTCGTCGAAGCCGGCGTTGCCGGCCCGGGCCCGGGTGTACTCCAGCAGTCCCAGCATGCTGCCTGCCGCGATCACAAGGCCGCCGGGTGCGCCGAGACACCACAGGGCCAGCAGGTAGGCCAGGTCACCGCAGCGGTCCACGACGGAGTCCAGGACATATCCCCAGGCGCTCGTGCGCCGGGTGAGGATCGCCACCGCTCCGTCGAGGTTGTCGGCCAGGCCACTGAGCACGATCACCAGAGCCCCCAGCAGCGGCCACCGGCCACCAGCCACGGCCGGGGGAATCGCGAGGGTGGTGAGCACGGCCCCCCCGGCGGTCACCGCCGACGGGCGCACCCCGCGGGCGGCGAGCGGCCTGACCACCCAGTAGACCACCGTCAACCAGGCACGAACGAGCCATAGCCCGCGCGCCAGGTCGTAGCCGCCGTGCAAGGTCGACCATTGGGCAAGGTAGGTGTCCCGACCGGGTACCGGGGTGCTCACGTCATCCATCGTGCCTGTCGGCCATCGTGCCCGTCGGCCATCGTGCCCGTCGGCCATCGTGCCCGTCGGCCATCGTGCCCGTCGGCCATCCCGTTCCACCCGGTACGGCCAGCGCCGCGTCCGGTACGCCAGGATCCGTCCGGTACGCCAGGATCCGTCCGGTACGCCGTCTCGCGCTGGGACATGCTGGGACATAGAGTCTCGTCATCCCCTACCGTGAGCCGTACCGGCACCCTGCGTCCGGCCGGCGACCGAAACCGAAGGCGCCGATCGGTCACCGGACCGGCCCGAGGTCGGGAGACGCGGTGTCGGAGGAACAGCGGTGTCACGAGAGAACAGCGGTGCCACCCAGACGTGGCGGGAGTGACGTGTCCGAACAGGTAGGCGGCGTGGTGGAGACCCTTGAGGACCTCGACCCGCGGGCGGTCTTCTCCGCCCATCGCGACCAGGTGATCCTTGCGGTACGGATCACTCCGGTCTTCAACACCCTTGATCTCAGCCTGGTGACGGCGGTGGTGGACGCCGCCAACCAGGCCGGGTTCGCGCTGGTCCGGGAGCATTCGCTCCGCGACGAATGGCTGCTGTGCGTCTTCGACGCCTACGACGAGCACGACTGAGTGCCGGCCCGGCGGCATGAGCGCGGGTGGGCCGGGCGAGCGGCCCACCCACCATGCGCCACCGGGCCACCCCGCGGACCGGCCACTCCGCGGACCGCGGCCGGTTACCGGACCGCCTGGTAGATCTCCCGAGTGGCGCTGGAGCGGTTGAGAGTGATGAAATGCAGGCCCGGGGCACCGCCGTCCAGCAGGCGACGGGACAACTCGGTCGCCACCTCGACCCCGATCGCCCGCACGGCCGCCGGGTCGTCGGCGACGGTCTGCAACCGGGAGGCCAGCGCCGGCGGGAAGGCCGCACCGGACAGCTGCGCCATCCGGACGATCTGCGCGACGTTCGTCACCGGCATGATTCCAGGAATGATCGGCTTGTCGCAGCCCAGCCGGCGGACCCGGTCGACGAGACGGAAATAGTCGTCAGCGCCGAAGAAGAACTGGGTGATGGCGTAGTCCGCGCCGGCGTCGAATTTGCCCACCAGGTAGCGCGCGTCGCTGTCGAAGTCGACCGACCGTGGGTGCTTGTCGGGGAAGGCGGCTACGCCGACGCAGAAGTCGCCGACCGACCTCACCAGGCGTACGAGTTCGTCCGCGTACTGCAGGCCCGCGGGATGGGCGGTCCAGGTGCCCTGCGGATCCCCTGGCGGGTCGCCGCGCAGGGCCAGGACGTTGCGCACCCCGACGCCGGCGTAGTTGCCGATGACCCGGCGCAGCTCGGCGACGGAGTGGTTGACCGCAGTGAGATGGGCGATCGGCGTGAGGGTGGTCTCGGTGGCGATCCGCTCGGTCACCCGGATCGTGCCGTCGCGCGTCGACCCGCCCGCCCCGTACGTCACCGAGACGAACGAGGGATGCAGCGCCTCGATCTGGCGCAGGGCCGTCCACAACTGCCGCTCGCCGTCCGGCGTCTTCGGCGGGAAGAACTCGAAGGAGAAGGAGGCACGACCGGTGGCGAGGTACTCGCCCATCGTCGTGGGTTGCGTGCTCAGACTCCGGACCGCCGCCATGGCACGAGGGTAGACCGGGCGTGGCCACGATCGAGGACGGACCCCCGGTCGGAAACACAACCGATCAGGCCCCGACAGCGGGCAGCAACATTTTCCCGGCGTGATCCCACGAATCCCCAGCGTGATCCCGCGAGGGTCATGATCCGTCGAGTCCACCAACATGGGTGGGCAACCCGGCTGGAACGGGCTCGTTGGGCGGGACCAGCTGGGAGAACCCAGATGGACGGCAGACAGACAAAAGACGTCCGATGGACAAGGGACGTCAGATGGACAAGGGTCCCAGCGGCGCGGCGAGACCGACCCGCACCCGCCCGGACACGCTGCGCGCCACCACCTGGCGTGCCGCGTGCGCCGACGGGGTCAGCTCCACGTCGGCCGCCCCGGGATCGGCGGTCTCCACCTCCACCCCGTACTCGCCCTCGGGCAGCATGACGGTGACCATGCCCGTCTCGCTCTGCGCCCGCACGCCGTCCGGCGGCTCGCTGAAGTGCAGGCTGACGTCGCCGTCCCGGCTGCGCGCGGCGACCGGACCGCGCGCGAGCTCCCGCCCGGCGATGGTGCCATCGCGGGTGACCAGGGACAGTTCACTGCCGACCCCCCACAGCGTGATTTCGCCGGCGAGCACCTCAGCCCGCACCCGGACCCGTGGCGGCACGGTCAGCCTGGCCCGCACATCGCTGGCCCGGCCGTCGATCCGCAGCGTGGTCCCGGCCCTCGTGATCGCGGGCACGGACCGGCCGGGACGGCGCCGCACGGTCAGCGCGACGTGCACGTCCTCGCGGTCCCGCCCGGAGATCTCGACGCGGCCGGCGGCCACCAGGACCTCCACGGCGTCGATACCGTCGACAGTGTGAGTCAGCTCCGCGGGTGGCAGCCGCAACAGGGTCAATCCGCCCAGTGCGGCGGCAACCAGCAGAACGGCGACCACGACGACGGCGGTGTCGAACACGGGCACACCGCACGGTACCCCGGGCGCCCGCCGATCCCCGGCCACACGATGGTCCCGGACCACACGACGGTGCCAGACCACACGACGGTGGATGTGCGCCGGCGGGTCTCCGCCGTGTTGCGGCGCTTCACCGGTTCGCGCGGAGCGCTCCTGTGCGGAATCGACGACGATCTGATCCCGTTCGTCCGCATCGCCACCGAATTCCTGCTGGCGGAGGGCAAGCGGTTGCGTTCCGCCTTCTGCTACTGGGGGTGGCGAGGGGCGGACGGCCCGGACTGCGACAAGATCGTAACCGCCGCCGCCGCCCTCGAGCTGCTGCACGCCTGCGCGCTGGTCCACGACGACGTCATGGACGCCTCCGACACGCGGCGCGGCCGGCCGGCCGCGCACCGGCGCTTCTCCCGGGTCCACCGGACCGCCGGCTGGCGGGGTGATCCCGCCGACTTCGGCCGCTCGGCCGCGATCCTGCTCGGCGATCTGTTCCTGGCCTGGGCCGACGAACTGCTCGCGGCCAGCGGGATGCCACCCGAAGCGCTGGTCCGGGCCTGGCCCACCTACGGGCGGATGCGCAGCGAGCTGATGGCGGGGCAGTACCTCGACCTCGTCGGCCAGGCCGAGGCCGGTCCGCACGGCGGCCTCGGTCCCGGGCGGGCGGTCCGCATCGCCCGGTACAAGACCGCCGGTTACACGGTGGTCCGTCCCCTGCAGCTCGGCGGTCTGCTCGCGGGCGCGCCGCCGGACCTGTTGGCGGCCTACGCGGCGTTCGGCCTGCCGCTCGGCGAGGCGTTCCAACTCCGCGACGACCTCCTGGGCGTGTTCGGCGATCCGGCGGTGACGGGAAAACCCACCGGGGAGGATCTGCGTGACGGGCGGCCCACCGGCCTGCTGGCGCTCGCGCTGACCCGCGCGCAGCCGGCCGCGGCGGCCCGGCTGCGCGCTCTGGTCTCCCCGCCGGTCCGGCGCGCCGGGCACCCTGAGGATGCGGGGCAGCCCGAGAATGCGGGGTATTCCGGGGAATCCGGATGTTCCCCGGGATTCGGGCCCGCCGAGAACCCCGCGGCTCGCGCCGCCCGGGTCGCCGAGGCCCGCGACATCATCGCCGCGAGCGGAGCGGTGGCCGCCGCTGAGGAACGGATCGCCGCCCGGACCGCCTCAGCGGTCGAGGCGGCGCGGCGGGCGGATCTGGACGTCACGACCCTCGCCGCCCTGACGGAACTCGCCATGGCGGCGACTTTGCGCTCACATTGAGCAACTGACCACATCGGTTAACCGCACCATCGACCAGGAAGACCATCGACCAGGAAGCAGGTGGCAGGTGCGCACGGTGACCGGAGCGACGAATCACGTCGTCATCGTCGGGGCCGGTCTCGCCGGTCTGTCGGTCGCGCTGCGCCTGGTCGGCGCCGGCCGGCAGGTGACGGTGCTCGAGCGGGAGGCGACCCCCGGCGGTCGGGCCGGCCTGCTCGCGCTGGGCGACTATCGTTTCGACACCGGACCGACCGTCCTGACCATGCCCGAGCTGATTGCCGACGCCCTGGATTGTGTCGGGGAGGATCTCGACCGCTGGCTGTCGCTGACCCGGCTCGACCCGATGTACCGGGGGTTCTTCGCCAACGGTTCGTCGCTGGACATCCGCGCCGACCCCGCCGACACCGCGCAGGAGATCCGGGCGTTGTGCGGCCCGGCGGAGGCGGCCGGCTTCGAGCGGTTCGTCGGCGTCGTCACCGCGATGTTCCGCACCCAGCTGCGCCACTTCATCGACGCGCAGGTCGACTCCCCGCTGTCGTTGCTGCGCCCGCAGCTCGCCCGGCTGGCCGCCCTCGGCGGCTTCCGCCGGCTCGACACCGTCGTCGGCCGCCATCTGCGGGACCCGCGGACCCGGCGGATGTTCTCCTTCCAGGCGATGTACGCCGGGCTCGCCCCGCACGACGCGCTGGCCCTCTACGCCGTCATCTCCTACATGGACTGCGTCGCCGGGGTCTACCACCCGACCGGCGGCATGCACGCCGTTGCCGAGGCGCTGGCCGGCGCCGCGGCCAAGCACGGTGCCACCCTGCGCTACGAGACCACGGTGACGCGGGTGGAGGTGCGGGGCGGCCGGGCGGTCGCGGTGCACACCGCGGCGGGGGAGCGCATCGGCGCCGACGTGGTGGTGCTCAACCCCGACCTGCCGATCGCCTACACCGAACTGCTGCCTCCCTCGACGGCGCCGGCCCGTCTGCGCCGCCTGCGGTACTCGCCCTCGTGCTTCCTCCTGCTGGCCGGGGGGCGCGTAGAGTACCCGCACACCGCGCATCACACCATCCACTTCGGCCGGGCCTGGCGGTCGACCTTCCGCGAGATCATCGATCGCGGCGAGCTGATGAGCGACCCGTCCTTCCTCGTCACCACCCCCTCACGTACCGAACCCGCGATGGCCTCGGCCGGCGGCCACACGTACTACGTGCTCTTCCCCACACCCAACCTCACCGCCCCGCTCGACTGGTCGGTGCTGCGCTCGCGCTACCGCGACGAGGTGGTCGCCACCTGCGAACGCCACGGCTACCGAGGCTTCGGCGACGCCATCGAGGTGGAGCAGGTCACCACGCCCGCCGACTGGCGGGCCCGCGGGATGGCGGCGGGCGCCCCGTTCGCGGCGGCCCACACCTTTCGCCAGACCGGCCCGTTCCGCCCCTCGAACCTGGCCCCGGGCCTCGCGAACGTCGTGTTCGCCGGCAGCGGCACCCGGCCCGGCGTCGGGGTCCCGATGGTCCTCATCTCCGGCCGGCTGGCCGCGGAGCGGATCCTCGGCGCTGACCGGGGCTACCGTTCCCGCGCCCTGCGCTGACCCGTGACGCACCCCGGCAGCCCGGCACCCTGGCACCCTGGCACCCTGGCACCCTGGCACCCTGGCACCCTGGCACCCCGGACATTTCCCACCGCCGAGAAGTTGCTGAAGAGCGGCTTAGAAGAGGCTTCCGGCCAGGCCGTGCCGAGTCCTTTGGCACCCTGTTCCACGGTGCGGCTGGGACAATGCTGCCATGGACGAAGGGCACAGCCCGGCCGGCCTCGCCGTACCGGACACCACGTCGGACGCGGCGCTGCTCGAACGCGCCCTGTTCGAGATCAAAAAAGTGATCGTCGGACAGGACCGGATGGTCGAACGCATGCTCGTCGCCCTGCTCGCCCGGGGCCACTGTCTGCTGGAGGGCGTGCCCGGAGTCGCGAAGACGCTGGCCGTGCAGACCCTCGCGACCGTCGTCGGCGGTTCGTTCGTCCGCATCCAGTTCACCAACGACCTCGTGCCCTCCGACATCGTCGGTGCCCGTATCTACCGGGCGAGCCAGGAGACGTTCGACGTCGAGCTCGGCCCGGTCTTCGCGAACTTCGTGCTCGCCGACGAGATCAACCGGGCACCCGCGAAGGTGCAGTCGGCGCTGCTGGAGGTGATGTCGGAGAAGCAGGTCTCGCTCGGCGGGGTCACCCACCGGCTTCCCGAGCCGTTCCTGGTACTGGCCACCCAGAACCCGATCGAATCCGAGGGCGTCTACCCGCTACCGGAGGCGCAGCGGGACCGGTTCCTGATGAAGGTCAACGTCCCCTACCCGAACCCGGCGGAGGAGCTCGAGATCGTCCGGCGGATGGGCACCTCGCCACCGGTCCCCGAGCGGGTCCTGAACCCGGAGGCGCTGACCCGGCTGCAGACCCGGACCGACGAGGTGTTCGTCCATCACGCCATCATCGAGTTCGCCGTCCGGCTGGTGCTCGCCACCCGGTCCCCCGGCGAGGCGGGCCTACCCGAGCTCGAGGGCCACCTGGCCTACGGAGCCTCGCCGCGCGCCTCGCTCGGACTGGTCGCGGCGGCCCGCGCGCTCGGCCTGCTGCGCGGGCGCGACTACGTCGTACCCGACGACGTCGCCGCAGTCGCCCCGGACGTCCTGCCCCACCGCCTGGTGCTCTCGTACGAGGCGCTGGCCGAGGGGCTGACCGCGGACGCGATCGCCGCCCGGATCCTGGGCGTGGTTCCGCAGCCTCAGGTGGCGCCCCGCCAGCAGGGCCCCTACTACCCCACCGGTCCGCAGGCCGGCGGGTGGGGGACGAACCCGCGTTCGGGCTTCCCGGAATACCTCGACCAGGGTGCGCCCGGATGACGGACCCCGCGGGCCGGCTCCGGGCCGGCTCCATGTCGGCGACCGATCCGGCGGTGGAGCGGACCCTGCGCCGGCTCGAACTGACCGTGCTCCGCCGTCTCGACGGCATGCTCCTCGGCGATCATCTCGGGCTGCTGCCCGGTCAGGGCAGCGAGAAGGCCGAGAGCCGCGAGTACGCCGTCGGTGACGATGTGCGCCGGATGGACTGGGCCGTCACGGCCCGGACCACCGTCCCCCACGTCCACGATCTCATCGCCGACCGGGAGCTCGAGACCTGGGCGCTGGTGGACCTCACCGCCAGCACCGAGTTCGGCACCGGTACCTGGCAGAAGCGTGATCTGGCGATTGCCGCCACGGCCGCGGTCGGCTTCCTGACCGCCCGCACCGGCAACCGGATGGGCGCGATCGCGCTGACCCAGGCCGGTCCACGGGCGATCCCAGCCCGTCCCGGCCGGGACGGGCTGCGGGCGCTGCTGCACACGCTCATCACCACGCCTCGCGGCGCGCACGACCGCCCCCGCCGCCGGCCCGACCCGGCGGCGGCCACCAACCTCGCCGCGGCGGTGGAGGACCTGCTGCACCCGCCGCGGCGCCGCGGGCTCGCAGTCGTCGTCTCCGACTTCCTGTCCACCGACCTGCGCTGGGAACGGCCGCTGCGGGTGCTCGCGGCGCGGCATCAGGTGCTCGCCATCGAGATCGTCGACCCGCTCGAGCTAACCCTGCCGCCGGTCGGGCTGCTGCCCGTCGTGGACGCCGAGACGGGGGCGTTCGTCGAGGTCCCGACGTCGTCGCGGCGGTTGCGGGAACGTTACGCCGCGGCCGCCGTCGCCCACCGCAGCGCGGTCTCGCTGGCGTTGCGCCGGGTCGGCGCCGACCATCTGGTCCTGCGCACCGACTCGGACTGGCTGGTCGACATCGTCCGGTTCGCCTCGGCGAACCGGCGCGGCCGGGGCGCCGGCCGCCGCCCGCCCGTGGGTCGGGCCAACCAGCGTGGCACGGCGGCGCCCGCCACCAGTCGGGCAGGCACCAGTCAGGCAGGCACCAGTCAGGCAGGCACCAGCCGGGCAGGCACCAGCCGGGCAGGCACCAGCCGGGCAGGCACCAGCCGGGCAGGCACCAGCCGGGCAGGCACCTGATGAGCTTCCTGGCCGGGCACTGGCTGTGGCTGTACCTGGGGGTCGGCGCATTGCTGATCGCCTATGTCCTGGTCTCGGCGCGGCGGCGGGTGTATGCCGCCCGGCTGTCGTCGGCGTCGCTGCTGTCCTCGGTGCTTCCCCGCCGACCGCAGTGGTGGCGCCGTCACGTCCCGGCGGCGCTGCTGCTGCTCACCCTCGCCGGGTTGGTGTTCTCCCTGTCGCGACCGGCGCGGGCCGAGCGGGTTCCCCGGGAACGCGCGACGATCATCCTGGCGATCGACGTCTCCAACTCGATGGCGGCGACGGACATCGCCCCGACCCGGCTGGCGGCCGCCAAGCAGGGCGCCTCGGCATTCGTCGACCAGCTCCCTCCCCGTATCAACCTCGGGCTGGTCTCGTTCGCCGGCAGCGCGACGGTCCTGGTGCCCGCGTCCGCCGATCGCGAGTCGGTCCGCGCCGGCATCAGCGGCCTGCAGCTCGGTCCCGCGACCGCCGTCGGCGAAGGAATCTTCGCCTCGCTCCAGGCAATCACCGCCGCCGGCAAACGGTTCTCCGACGCGGGGCAGAGCGCGCCTCCGGCCGCCATCGTGCTGCTCTCCGACGGGGAGACCACCCGTGGGCGGCCGAACAACCAGGCGATCGAGACGGCGCGGCAAGCCCGTATCCCGGTGGACACCATCGCCTACGGCACCGCCGACGGAACGCTCGACGTCGGCGGTCAGGAGGTGCCGGTGCCGGTCAACGAGCAGGCGCTCCGTGACATCGCGGAGCAGACCGGCGGCTCGTACCATCGGGCCACCTCCGGCGACGAACTGCGTTCGGTCTACCGGGGGCTCGGTAGCTCGATCGGGTACCGGACCGAATACCGGGAGGTCACCACCTGGTTCCTCGGGCTGTCCCTGGGGCTGGGATTCGCCGCGGCGGCGACGTCCCTGGCGTTCGCGTCCCGGCTTCCCTGAAGGGATCGACGCCGACGAGGGGGGTCGACCGGACGTCCCGGGGCAGGTCGGCGCCCCGATCGGACGGGAGCCGTCGATATTCGCCTCGCTGGGTGGCTACGCTGACTAACGTGGGTCAGCTCGACGCGGCCGGAATCATCGATCCTCGACTACGTTCCTCCTACGCGCGGGCCCGGGCGCTCAATGCCGCCCACGGCCGCACGTACTACCTGGCCACCCTGCTGCTGCCAGGGTGGAAGCGGCCCCACGTCCACGCGCTGTACGGCTTCGCCCGCTACGCGGACGAGATCGTCGACGATCTCGACTCCACGCTGACCGAGGCCGAGCGGGCGCGCTGGCTGCACGAGTGGGGCGGCCGGTTCCTCGCGGCACTGCGGGCGGGGACACCCGCCGTCGACGTCGACGCTGAGATGGCCGACGCTGAGATCGTCGGCGCCGAGATCGTCGGCGCCGGGAGGGACCGGCACCGCGCGGAGGTCTCGGTGCTGCCTGCGGTGGTCGACACCATTCACCGCTTCAAGCTCGATCCGGACCATTTCGCGGCGTTCCTGGCCTCGATGGCGATGGACCTCACCGTGACGGAGTACGCGACCTGGGACGAGCTGACCGTCTACATGCACGGATCGGCCGCGGTGATCGGCCTGCAGATGGTGCCGATCCTCGAGCCGGTGGACGACAGCGCCCTGCCCTATGCCCGCGACCTGGGGATGGCCTTCCAGCTCGCCAACTTCATCCGCGACGTCGGCGAGGATCTGCGGCGCGGCCGCGTCTATCTGCCCCGGACCTCGCTGGACCTGTTCGGGGTCACCCGGGAGCAGCTGGCCGCCGGCGTCGTCGACGGGCCGGTCCGCCGGCTGCTGGCCTTCGAGATCAGCCGGGCGCGGGAGCTGTTCCGCGCCGCCGAGCCCGGCATCCGCCTGCTGCACCCAACCTCACGCGACTGCCTGCGGACGGCATTCGTCCTCTACCGGGGCATCCTCGACGAGGTCGAGCGCGCCGACTACCGGGTGCTCGAACGCCGCGTGTCAGTCGGGCTCCCGCGCCGGCTGGCGGTCGCCGGGCCCGCCCTGGTCCGGGCCGCCCGGGCGCGTCGCGGCCACGGCCACGGGATGCCTCAGATCAGCTCACGGCCCCCCAGGTAGGGCCGCAGCGCCTCGGGAACGCGCACCTCGCCGTCGGCGGTCTGGAAGTTCTCCAGCAACGCCGCCAGCAGCCGTGGGGTCGCCACGGCGGTGTTGTTGAGCGTGTGCGCGAAACGCACGGTGCCGTCGGTGTCGCGGTAGCGCAGGTTCGCCCGGCGCGCCTGCCAGTCGTGCAGCGTCGAGCAGCTGTGCGTCTCGCGGAATCGGCCGAGCGAGGGGAACCAGGTGTTGATGTCGTTCATCCGGAACTTGCCGACGCCCATGTCCCCGGTGGCGCATTCGACGACCTCGTAACACAGCCCGAGGTCGGACAGGATCCGCTCGGCGGTGGCCAGCAACTCGGCATGCCAGCGGGCCGACTCGGCCTCGTCGGCGGCGCACAGCACGAACTGTTCGACCTTCTCGAACTGGTGGACGCGCAGCAGACCGCGGACGTCCCGGCTGGCGCTGCCGATCTCCCGGCGAAAGCACGGCGAGATGCCGGCGTAGCGGATCGGCAGGCGGCCCACATCGAGAATCTCCCCGGCATGCAGGCCGACAAGGGCCACCTCGGCAGTCCCCGCCAGGTAAAGCCCGTCAGCGGGGATCGCGTAGATCTCCTCGCGGGCCTTGGGTAGCATCCCGGTGCCGACGAGCGGCTCCTCCCGGACCAGGGCGGGCACCGACACGGGGATGAAGCCCAGCCCGCGCAGCAGGTCGAGCGCATAGGAATGCACCGCGCGCTCCAGCATGACCATGTCACCGACGAGGGCGTACGCCCGCTCCCCCGCGACCCGCCGGGCCCGGGCGAACTCCGCCCACCCTCGTTTCTCGGCCAGTGCCGTGTGGTCGAGCGGGGTGAAGTCGAACTCCGGCGGCTCGCCGACGGTCCGCAACACCACGTTGGCCGACTCATCGGCTCCCACCGGCGCACCCGGCCACGGGATGCCCGGCACCAGCAGCATCAGCTCGGACAGCCGGGCCCCGGTCCGGGCCAGCTGCTCGCGCAGGTCCTTCAGCTGGCGGTCGAACGCCTCGTGCTCGGCCCGCAGCTCGGCCCGCCGGGCCGCGTCGGCCCCGGCGAACTGCTTCGCGAAGCTTTTGCGCCGAGCCTGCGCCTCGTCCACCTCGAACTGCAGTTTGCGATTGTCCCGGTCGAGCTGTAGCAGTTCATCGACATCCAGATCAATGCCTTTGGCCGCGACCGCGTCTTTCACGGCCTGCGGATTCTCCCGGATAAAGCGCTTATCGAGCATGGAATCGCGTCAGCCTCTGATCGGTACCGCATTGTGCTTTGCGGTAACGCTACCAGCCGTCCGGCCCGCTCACCGGTCCGCTCCCGGCCCGGTAGGCACCCGCCCCGGTAGGCACCCGCCCCGGCAGGCACCATGCGGGGCGATCCGCCGCTCACCGGTTACGGTGCACAGACCACGCCAGAACCAGACCGCACCAGAACCAGACCATGCCAGAAGCAACAGACCACATCAGAAGCGAGGGAGGCCGGCGACGGTGGCCAGTTCGAGGGAGCGACGTCAACGCGAGCTCGCCGAGGCCCGGGCGACCCGACAGGCGGAGCGGCGCCGGCTCGCCCATCGCCGCCGTCAGCAGCGGCTCGCGGTCGTCTCCGGATTCATCGCGATCGTCGTCGCGGCGTCGACGATCGCCGCGATCCTGCTCACCGGCAAGGACGACCACCCCGACGTGGCCGCCGCCGGTGTCACGACCACACCCACCGCGACCGCACCCACCGCGACCGAGCCAACACAATCGGCCGCCCCCCGGCAGACCAGCAGGGTCGGACAGTGCACCTACACCTCCAACGGGGAGACCCCGGCCCGCGGCGCCACCCTGCCGGCGGCTGCGGCCACCGTCGACACGTCCCCGGCGACAATGGTGATCACCACCGGCGCCGGCACCATCACGGCCGCCTTGGACGCTCAGAAGGCACCATGCACGGTGCACGCCCTGCGCACGCTCGCCGGCGCCAGGTACTTCGACGGCACCGCGTGCCACCGCCAGACCGGAGGCGCCGACGCGGGCATCTCGGTCCTGCAGTGCGGCGACCCCACCGGAACCGGCAACGGCAGCCCGGGGTACGGGTACGCCAACGAGAACACCCAGGGCGTGACCTACGACCGAGGCGTGCTGGCGATGGCGCACAGCCAACTGCCGGACAGCAACGGCAGTCAGTTCTTCATCAACTACCAGAACCCGACCCCGCAGGGCGCGGCGGCGCTCGCCGGCAATTACACCGTCTTCGGGAAGATCACCAAGGGACTCGACGTGCTCGACAAGCTCACCGGGCCCGGCGTCGAGGGCGGCGGCTCCGACGGTGCCCCGGCGAGCAAGCCGAAGATTCTTTCGATCACGATCGCCCAGGGCGGCTGACCCGCCGGTCAACCGGCCCAGCGGCGGATGGTGTCGATGCGGGCCTGGAGCTGCGCAGCGGTGGCCTGGCCGCTCGGCGGACCGCCACAGGTCCGGCGCAGCTCGGCGTGGATCATCCCATGGGGCTTGCCCGTGCGGTGGAAGTGTGCGCCGACAAGCCGGTTCAGCTCCTTGCGCAGCTCGCCGATCACCTCGTGCACGGGCCGGGTAGCCGCCTCGGCCGCCGGCTGCACGCCCTCGCGGGCCGGCGGGACGGCCGGGACCGAATCGTCGGCACGGGCGGCGGCACGGCGCGTGGCGGCCTGCTGGGCGGCCTGCTGGGCAGCCTCCCGCTGGCGCAGCAGGACCGCGACCTGATCGGGCTCCAGCAGGCCCGGCAGGCCCAGGAAGTCCTCCTCCTCGATGGACCCGGGGGCCGCCGGGGTGCCGAACTCGCCGCCATCGAAGATCACTCGGTCGAGATGGGCCGAGGATCCCAACGCCGTGAACAAGGTATCCGGCTTGTCGGGGGTGTCTTTGCGCCGGTTGGCGTCCCGCAGCGCGTCGTCGTCAAAGACGTCCGGATCGCGCGGGGACTTCTCCAGAGCGTGGTCCCGCTGGACCTCCATCTCGCCGGCTAGCGCCAGCAGGGACGGCACGCTCGGGAGGAAGACCGACGCCGTCTCCCCGTGACCGCGGCCCCGAACGAACCGCCCGACGGCCTGGGCAAAGAACAGCGGGGTCGACGCCGAGGTCGCATAGACCCCGACCGCGAGGCGGGGCACGTCCACGCCCTCACTGACCATCCGTACCGCCACCATCCACCGGTCGGCCGACCGGCGAAAGTCGGCGATCTTGGTCGACGCGGTCGGGTCATCGGAGAGGATCAACACGGGCGAGGTGCCGGTGATCCGGGTGAGCAGCGCGGCGTAGGCGCGCGCGGCCGCGTGATCCGTGGCGATGACCAGCCCGCCCGCGTCGGGCATGCCGCCGGCCCGCACCTGGGACAGCCGGGTGTCGGCGGAGGCGAGCACCGCCGGCATCCAGTCCCCGCCCGGATCGAGCGCGGTGCGCCACGCGGCGGCGGTCTGCTCGTTGGTGAGCGGCTCCCCGAGCCGGGCGCTCAGTTCCGCGCCGGCACTGGTCCGCCAGGTCATCTCACCCGAGTAGGCAAGGAAGAGCACCGGGCGGACGACCCCGTCGCGCAGCGCCTCGGCATAGCCGTAGGAGGAGTCCGCGATGCTGCGCATCACCCCGTCGGGGCCCGGCAGGTAGGTGACGAAAGGGATCGGGTTGACGTCGGAGCGGAACGGAGTACCAGTCAGCGCGAGGCGCCGCGCGGCCGGGGTGAACGCCTCCCGGATCGCCTCACCCCATGACAGCGCGTCGCCGGCGTGGTGGATCTCGTCCAGGACGATCAGAGTGCGGCGCGCGGCGGTCCGGGCGCGGTGCAGGGCCGGATGCGCCGCCACCTGGGCGTAGGTCACGGCGACACCGGTGTAGTCGGAGGATGTCGCCCCGGCCGAGTTGCGGAAGTCCGGATCGAGGTCGATACCAACCTCCGCCGCGGCCACGGCCCACTGGCGTTTGAGGTGCTCGGTGGGCGCGACGACGGTGATCCGACTGATCTCGCCGGCAGTGAGAAGGTCGGCGGCCACCTGCAGGGCGAAGGTCGTCTTCCCGGCGCCCGGGGTGGCGACCGCCATGAAGTCCCGGGCGCCCGACGACGACCGTGACCGGTAGGTCTCCAGGGCCGCACGCTGCCACGCGCGCAGCGGTCGGGCTGGTGGAACGGGACGTCGTGGACGAGGGCTTCGGTCGAGGGGGCCGGCTCTCACGCCATCACACTCTAGAAGGCGACACTCGGCGAAGACGCTGGCGGTCGCAGGCGCGTCGGGATGACCACACGTTTGCCGTAGATGGTCCCGAAGGGACCACGCCCGAGCATGACCGTCTTATCTCACAGAGGGTTAAGCTCCTGGAGTCAACCGATTGACTTCGGAGGCTCCGATGCAGCTCACGACCGGTCCTTCGGCAGTTCCCCGCGCACCGGTGGCCTCCGCGCCAGCACCTGAGGTATCCGGTGGCGGCAGGATGCCCGCCACCCGCACACCCAACACCCGCACACCCAACACCCGGCTGCGGCTGAGCCGGGAGGAACGGGGCTGGTCGCAGGAACGGCTCGCCACCGAGATCCGTCGGTTCTCCGTCATCCACGAGGGTCGCGAGGCCGGAGTGACCGGCAACATGATCTGCAAGTGGGAGAAAGGCGACAAGAAACCGAGCCTGCGTTATCAGCGGTTGTTGCGGGCACTATTCGGCCGGTCGTCGGCGGAGCTCGGTTTCGTGGACGACGAAGCGCTTCCCGCCGCCGCCGGAGCACCGCTGGGCGGAACCGGTCAGGGTACGGCCGTCGCCGCGTCGATGAACCTTGAACAGGCGGCCTGCGAGACGGGCGCCGCGGGCACACTCGTGCTTCACCCCGGCGCCGACATGATCGACACGAACGGTATTCCCGTGGAACGTCGGGACTTTCTCCGGCTCTTCGCCGCGGCGGGCAGCGTCGCCGTCGTGCCCATGAACGGCGTCACGGACACCCCGCCCTGGGAGCGCCTCTCGGCGGCGCTGCGCCGCCGTAGCACGGTGACCCCGGAGCTCGCCGACGAGCTGGGCCAGCTCACCGCGGGGCTGTACGGCCTGGAGGAGCGCGTTCCCGCCCGGATCCTGATACAGCGGGTCACCGGGCATCTGAGCAGGCTCAGTCAGCTGCTGGAGACCATGAGCCGGTCCCCGGTACGCCGTGAGCTGACCTCCACCGCCGGGGAGACGGCGGCGCTCGCCGGATGGCTCTCGTTCGACATGAACGACCTGCCCGCGGCCGTCGCCTACTACCGGGTGGCCATCGAGGCCGCCCGCGAGGCCGACGACAACGCCCTGTGGGCCTGCGTGCTCGGTTACGAGAGCTACCAGACCGCCAGCCGTGGCCGCCACGACCAGGCCTGCGCGCTGCTCGGTGAGGCCCAGCGACGGGCCGCCACGGGCAGCACGGTGATGACCAGGGCCTGGCTGGCTGCCCGGGAGGCTGAGGAGCAGGCCGCCCGCGGCGAGGGCCGGGCGGCGCTGGCCGCCCTCGACCGTGCCCAGGATGCCTTCGACCGGGGTGAGAGCAACGGGGACCGGGTCTGGACGCAGTTCTTCGACCGGGGCCGGCTCGATGGCCTGAAGGTCACCACCTACACGCGGCTACGGCGACCCGCCGCGGCCTACGCCGCGGCCACCGAGGCACTGCGGGCGGCCGCTCCCGGTGCGACGAAGAAGCGGTCGTTACTGATGAGCGACATCGCGGAGGTGCACATCCAGCGGCGGGAGATCGAGGCGGCCTGCCACTTCGCGGCCGAGTCCCTCGCGATCGTGGCCCAGACGGACTTCTCACTGGGCCTGGCCCGTATCCGCCGCGCCCGGGAGCACCTGCGGCCCTGGCAGCACACCCAGACCGTGCGCGAGTTCGACGAGCAGCTGCGGGCACTCACCTGACGGTGGGTGCCGTCTCGGCGCTGATCCAGCCCAGATAGTCGGCATGGCCGGCGACGATCGGCGTCGCAATGATCTCGGGATTTTCGTAGGGGTGGAGGACCACGAGCCGCTCATGTAGCTCGTCGAATCGTTCGGTGGTCGTTTTCGCCAGACAGAGCCATTCCTCGGCCTGCTCGATCTGGCCCTTCCAGCGGTAGGTGCTGCTCATCGGCCCGATCACCTGGAAACAGGCGACCAGACGCGCCTCCACCAGGAGCCTGCCGATACGGTCAGCGCTTTCCCGGGAGTCGATACTCACGATGACCTGAAGGTAACCCACGCGCACTCCCATCTCTAAAACGATGGATACGCAAGATACCCTACATCGATCAGTGGCGGTAGCCGTTGAATTTACGGTGTCCGGTAGGATCGTCCGTATTCTCCGCGTGACATTCCACCCGGATCCACCCGGAATGGGCGGTTCAGTCGCAAGCCGTTTACCGCCGGTTGATCCGGAGGGTACATTCCGGCGCGGAAAGGCCACGCTGGGCGCAAGAGACAACACCCCGCGCCAATCGGAGAAGACCGGCCTGGTCCCGTAACCGGCCTGGTCCCACCCACCGGTTAGTCCTACCGCTGCCGCGGTCCCCCGCCCGGGTGGCTGCCACGCCCGGGTCGGTGCCACCGCCGCCCTACGCTGGCTTCACCCGTCCCCGGCGAGCGCGCCGTGAGCCGACGGCCCCTGGGTCTGGCACACGCGGTAGCAGTCGTAGACACCGCCGACGCCGCGCACGGCGCCGAGCACCTTGTCCAATTGCTCCGGCCCGGTGACCTCGATCGTGAAACGCGCATGCGCGACCCGATCATCGGATGTGGTCGTCGAGGCCGCGCGGACGGACGCCGAGATCTCCGAGAGCACCTCGGTGATGTCCGCGAGCAGCCCGTAGCGGTCGAACGCCTCGACGGCGATCTCCGCGGAAAAGATCTGCGCCTGCGGTGCCGACCAGGTCACCACCGCGACGCGCTCGCGGTCCGACCCCGCCTCGGTGGCGTTCATGCACTCCCGGCGGTGCAGAGACACGGTGCTGCCGTGCGTCGCGAAGCCGACGACCACGTCTCCGGGCAGCGGAAGACAACATCGCGCCAGCCTCGCCGGCGCCCGACCACCCACCCCGTCGTCCGCCACGGCCGCGAGGCTGGGCACCCCGCGCCGGGCGATCGGACGGGCCGGCGACGGCAGGCCCGACGAGACGCCGTCCGCGCCGCCGGCGGTCCGCGCCCCGCCGCCGTTCCCGGACCGAGTGGTCGTGACGCCCGGCTCGGCCACCCCGGCCGCGGCGTCCCTGCGCTGCCGGGCCAGCCGGCGCCGGATACGTACCCGGGCCCGGGAGGTCCTGACGAAGTGCAACCAGTCCTCCGACGGTCCCGCGCCGGGGAGGTTGGACGTCAGGATCTCGACGACGTCGCCGTTGCGCAGCCGGGTATGCAACGGGACGAGCCGACCGTTGACCCGGGCGCCGATCGCCCGGTGCCCGATGTCGGTGTGCACGGCGTAGGCGACATCCACCGGGGAGGACCGGGCCGGCAGCGCGAGCATCCTGCCCTTGGGCGTGAACGCCAGCACCTCGTCGGCGTCCAGGTCCAAGGACAGCGACTCGAGGAACTCGTCCGAGTCGACCTCCTCCTGCCAGTCCAGCAGGCTGTGCAACCAGGACAGGCCCTCCAGGCGGGCGCCGTCCGCGCCGGGCCCGACCGGTCGAGCGACGATCCCGGTCTCGGCCAGCCGGTGCATCGACGGCGTCCTGATCTGGATGTCGAGGGAGCGGCCGGCGTCGTCGGTCACCGTCGTGTGCAGGGACTGGTACATGTTGAACTTCGGGGTGGCCACGAAGTCGCGCAGCCTGCCGGGCACCGGTCGCCACAGGGCGTGGATGACACCCAGCGCCGCGTAACAGTCCGTCACCTCGTCGACGAGCACGAGGACGCGGACGAGGTCGGTGTAGTCCTGGACGGGCCGGTTGCGCTCCTGAGCCCGCTTGTAGATCGAGAACAGGTGGCTGACCCGGATGGAGACGGCGCCGTCGATGCGAGCCCCCGCGAGCCCGGCTCGCAACCGTGCCACCAGCGCCGCGACGGTTCCGGCCGCGCGCTCAGCGGCGGTGAACTCGTCCACCGTGGCGGCGATCCGGGCGTGCTCGGCGGGATGGAGCACGGCGAACGCCCGGTCCTCCAGCTCCCGCTTGATCACGCTGACGCCGAGCCGGTGGGCCAGCGGGGCCAGGACCTCAAGCGTGACCCGGGAGATCTTCACCTGTTTGGGGGGGGACATGAAAGCGAGCGTGCGCATGTTGTGCAGCCGGTCCGCGATCTTGATGACCAGTACCCGGTAGTCCCGGGCCAGGGCCACGATCAGCTTGCGCAGCGTCTCGGCCTCCGCGGCCTCCCCAAACCGCATCTTGTCCAGCTTGGTGACACCGTCGACGAGGTTGGCCACCTCCGCACCGAACTCCTGGGTAACGGAGTCGAGGGTGTACCCGGTGTCCTCGACCGTGTCATGCAGCAGGGCGGCGATCAGGGTGGTCGTGTCCACCCCCAGCTCCGCGAGGACCTCGGTGACGGCGAGGGGATGGCTGATGTACGGATCCCCGCTGCGCCGCATCTGACCGGCGTGCAGCCGCTCGGCGATGCCGTAGGCGTGCACCAGCAGGCCGATGTCGGCACGCGGATGATAGTCGCGATGCGCCTCGACGATGTCACGCAGCTCCGGCGGCACCTGGGACATCCGCGGTGTCGCCATCCGCCGGGCCAGGTGGGCGAGACGCACGCTCGCCTGCCGGGCCGCCGACAGGGCCCGGGAGGCCTCGTCGGCGTCGCCGTCGGCCCGGGACAGCGCGGGGGTCAGACCGCCGCCGGCCGGCAGACCCGCACCCACGGTCTCAGCATCCACGGCGCCCCCCTGATTCGACCCGTTAGACCTGTACGCCCGAGGTAACGCGGAAACAGCCGTACACACCCTCGATAGCACGCACCGCACTCAGGATGTGCCTGAGATGTTTGGTGTCTCCCATCTCGAACGTGAAGCGGCTGACCGCCACCTGATCCCGCGTGGTGGCCACCGACGCCGACAGGATGTTCACGTGCCGGTCGGACAGTACCCGGGTGACATCCGAGAGTAGTTTGGTACGGTCCATCGCCTCGACCTGGATCATGACGAGGAACACCGAGCCCGACGACGGCGCCCACTCGACCTGGACCGTGCGGTCGTGCGGCCCGCCACGCAGCCCCGACAGGTTGGAGCAGTCCGTCCGGTGGACCGACACGCCCTTGCCCCGGGTGACGAAACCGGCAATCTCGTCGCCGGGCATGGGCGTACAGCAGCGAGCGAGCTTCGTCCACACATCGGGAGCACCGGTGACGAGCACCCCCGGCTCCCCGGTCGAGCGGCGCAGCGTGCGGATCGGCAGCTCGGTCTCACCCGCGTCCTCCTCGGCCCCCTCCGGGCCGCCGAGGGCCACGAGCAGCCGCGAGACCACCAACTGGGCGCTGACGTGGTTCTCCCCCACGGCCGCGTAGAGGGCGGCCACGTCGGCGTAGCGCAGGTCCTTGGCCAGGTTCAGCAGGGCGTCCCCGCTCATCAGGCGGGACAGCGGCAGGCCGTGGCGGCGCATCGCGCGGCCGATCGCGTCGCGGCCGGCGACGATCGCATCCTCCCGGCGCTCACGGGCGTGCCACTGGCGGATCTTCGTCCTGGCCCGCGACGAACGGACGAACATCAACCAGTCCCCGCTCGGGCCGGCCGAATGGGCCCGCGAGGTGAAGATCTCGACCGTGTCGCCATTGTCCAGCGGGGTGTCCAGGGCTGCGAGACGGCCGTTGATCCGGGCCCCGACGCACTGGTGACCGATGTCGGTGTGCACCGCGTAGGCGAAGTCCACCGACGTCGACCCGGCGGGTAGCGGGATGACGTCGCCCTTGGGGGTGAAGACGAAAACCTCGTCGGTCTCGGCGGCGAACCGCAGGCTGTCGAGGAACTCTCCCGGGTCCGCGGTCTCCCGCTGCCAGTCGAGCACCTGACGCAGCCAGGTCATGAGGTCCGCGTCGGGTCCGCCCTTGCGCCGACCGGCCCGCCCGCCCTCCGGGGTCCCCGCCGAGGGCCGGGCCGCAACCCCGTCCTCCTTGTACTTCCAGTGCGCGGCGATGCCGTACTCGGCCCGGTTGTGCATTGCGTGCGTGCGGATCTGCAGCTCGACCGGTTTGCCCTCGGGACCGATGACCGTCGTGTGCAACGACTGGTACATGTTGAACTTAGGCATCGCGATGTAGTCCTTGAACCGGCCGGGAATCGGCTTCCAGGTCGCGTGCACGGTGCCCAGCGTGGCATAGCAGTCCCGGACCGAGTCGACCAGGACGCGGATGCCGACCAGATCATAGATGTCGTCGAAGGAACGGCCGCGCACCACCATCTTCTGGTAGATCGAGTAATAGTGCTTCGGCCGCCCGGAGACGACCGCCTTGATCCGCGCGTCCCGCAGGCCGGCCTGCACCTGCCCGATCACCTCGGCCAGATAGACGTCCCGGCTCGGGGCCCGGTCAGCGACCAGCCGGACGATTTCATCGTACCGTTTCGGATACAGCGCAGCGAACGCGAGGTCCTCCAGCTCCCACTTCAACGAGTTCATGCCGAGCCGGTGGGCGAGCGGGGCGTAGACCTCGAGCGTCTCCCCGGCCTTGCGTTCCTGCTTGTGCTCGGGCAGAAAGCGCAGGGTACGCATGTTGTGCAGGCGGTCGGCGAGCTTGACCACCAGCGCGCGTGGGTCGCGGGCCATCGCGACGACCATCCGGCGGATGGTCTCCGCCTGGGCCGCCTCGCCGACCTTGACCCGGTTGAGCTTGCTGACCGCGTCGACGATGAGCGCGATATGGTCACCGAAGGTGTCCCGGATTGTGTCGACGGTAAGCGTCGTCTCCTCGAGGGTGTCGTGCAGCAACGCCGCGGACAGCGTCGCGGTGTCCATCCCCAGATCGGCGAGAATGCTCGCGACCGCGATCGGATGAGTGATGTACGGGTGGCCGGAGAAGCGCACCTGGCCGGCGTGCGCCGCGTCGGCGACCTCGAACGCCTGCTGCACCTGGGCGATGTCGGCGCGCGGGTGGTTCGCGAGCAGCCCGCGCAGCACCGGATCGAGAGCCGAGGGAGGCGTCGCCCGGTGCGTCGAAAAGCGGGAGAGCCGCCCGCGCACCCGACGCGGCAGCGGCGGCGACTCGTGCCCCAGCCGGGGGACGACCGGGGAACCGTCCTCGGGACGCCGTCCCATGCCGACCGCGGTGACCAGCTCGGACCCCCCCGGGGATCCACCTGGTGACTCCTCCCCGCGGACATCGCCACCATCCGCGGCCGGCGGCTGTGCCGGCCCGTGGGCTGCCGGTCCGTGGGCTGCCGGTCCGTGGGCTGCCGGCTCACGCGCCGCCGATCCGGCGGTGGCCCGTGCGGCATCGCCCACCGGCCGGGGCTCCCGGAAGGGAGTGACGGCGGGCGGCGGAACTCCGGTGGTCACCGGCGCTGCCTCGGGCACGAACCGCTCCTGCGTAAGGACTAGACACCGAGCCTAACGCCGCACTGGTCAGAAGCCTTCCGCGGACCTCGCTCAGGCAAGATCAAATCGCCAGAAGGGAGACGACATCGAGCGGCGCAACCCGATCACGGCCCGGTAGGAAGGACAGCTCCATGAGGACCGCCAGCCCCACGACCTCCCCGCCGCCAGCCCCGAGCAGGCTGTGGGCGGCGGCCGCGGTGCCACCGGTGGCCAGCACGTCGTCGACGAGCAGGATCCGGTCGCCGTCGTGCACTGCGTCGGCGTGGATCTCGATCGTGGCGGCGCCGTACTCCAGGTCGTAGGACGCGCTTCGGGTCGGCCCCGGCAGCTTGCCCTGCTTGCGGATCGGCACGAGGCCGGCGCCCAGCCGGTCCGCGACCGGCGCGGCTAGCAGGAAGCCCCGCGCCTCGATGCCGGCGATCGTGGTGGCCCCCAACGCCCGGGCCGCGTCCGCCAGTGCACCGATGACCACCCCGAACGCGGTCGGCGTCGCGAGCAGCGGGGTGATGTCCTTGAACACGACCCCCGGCTGCGGCCAGTCGGGAATGTCGCGGATGTGGGCACGCAGGACCTCGGCGACCGCGTCGTGCGCGGCGGATCGCTGCGGTGCGTCGTCGATGCTCGTCATCGTGCCGCTTCTCCCACCTTCAAGGTCGTCCGGACTTCAGGGGCGTCCGGAGATCTGCCGCCACACGATCGGGGCCGCCCGGATCCGCGCGGCCGGTGACCTGGCTCATCGGCGTTTCTTACCGCTCGGCCGTCCGCGCCGGCCGGGTTTGCGCCCCGCGGCGCGCCGGGCGGGGGGCGCGCCCGACGGTCGTCGGGCGGCACCGCCCAGGTTCGCCCCGGCCGGAACCGGTTCACGCGCGCCGGAGGCGGGTCGTCCTACGGCCTGCTCGGCCCGCTCGTCGGGGACAGGACCGTCCTCACCCCAGCCGGCCGGATCGACCGCCGCGCCGGCGGAAACTGCCGTGCCCGGCGCACCCGCGGCTGCCCGGACCCGCCTGGCGCGCTCGCGGGCGACCCGCGCGTCCAGCGCCCGCACGGCGGGGTCGCCGCGCTTGAGGTCGACGAGCAGCGGCGTGGCAAAGAACAGGGAGGAATATGTACCGGAGGCGATACCGACGAACTGGGCGAGCGCGAGGTCCTTCAGCGTGCCGGCACCGAGCAGACCGGCGCCGACGAAGAGGAGGGAGGCGACCGGGATGATGGCGATGAGCGAGGTGTTCAGCGAACGCACCAACGTCTCGTTGAGCGCGTCGTTCGTCGCCTCCGCGTAGGTCCGCCGTGTCGACGTGCCCATGCCCGCGGTGTTCTCCCGCACCCGGTCGAACACCACCACCGTGTCGTACAGAGAGAATCCGAGGATCGTCAGCACGGCGATGACCGTCGACGGCGTCACCTCGAAACCCACCAGCGAGTAGACACCCATAGTCACGACGAGGTCATGAACGAGAGCGGCTATCGCCGCGAGCGCCATCCTCCACTCGAACCGTACCGAGAGGTAGATCACGACGAGCACGAGGAAGACGACCAGGCCCTGAAGGGCCTTGTTTGTGATCGTCGATCCCCAGGACGAGCCGACGGTCGACACAGCGATGTCGCGGTCCGGGTCCGACACCGAGAAGCGCTTGGCCAACGCGCCGGTCAGCTCACGGGTCTGGGCGTCGGAGAGGGTCGGCGTCTGGATCCGGAACTGGTGGGAGGTCTCCAGCTGCTGGACCACGCTGTCCGCCGGGTCGAGCCCGATGCCGGACAGCGTGTCCTCGACCTGCGCGACGGTACCGCCACTGCTGGGTAGCTGGAAGACCGCGCCACCGGAGAATTCGATACCGAAGGTGAAGCCACGGAAGATCATGCTGATGATGCAGACGGCGACCACGACGCCGGAGACGGCATACCAGGCCTTGCGCCGGCCGACGAAGTCGACGTTAAAGTCGCTGCGGTAGATCCGCCCGACCAGTGCCATCTCAGCTCTCCCGCCTCTGCCCGGCCGGCGCCGGCCGCTTGGCCAGCCGCGCCCGGGTGGGAGCGGCCGGCGCCACGCCACCGCCACGCCCGCCGAGGGTCTTCGGGCTCAGGCCCGAGTACCGGCTGACCGAGAACAGTCTGCGCCGCACCAGCAACGTCACCAACGGCCGGGTGAAGATAAACATGATCACGACATCGCTCAACGTCGACAGCCCGAGCGTAAAGGCGAAGCCGCGCACCGAGCCGATCGACAGGATGTAGAGGACCGCGGCGGCCAGGAAGGAAACCGTGTCCGCGGAGAGCATCGTGCGCCGCGCGGCGGGCCAGGCACGATCCGTGGCCGCCCGGACCGTGCGGCCGGCCCGGACCTCGTCTTTGATCCGTTCGAAGTAGACCACGAACGAGTCCGCCGTGACACCGATCGACACGATCAGACCGGCGATGCCCGCCAGGGTCAGCGTGAACCCGATCGCCACGCCGAGCAGCACCACCGAGGCGTAGATCAGCAGACCGCTGACGGCGAGGGAGGCGATCACGACAATGCCCAGCGCCCGGTAGTACAGGAAGGAGTAGGCGATGACGAGAACGAGTCCGATGGCGCCGGCGAGCAGCCCGCCGTGCAGCGAGTCACGGCCGAGAGTCGGCGAGATGGACTCGGCCTGGGAGCGCTCGAAGGCCAGGGGAAGGGCACCGTAGCGCAGCACGTTGGCGAGGTCCTCGGCTTCGGACTGGCTGAAGCCGCCGGAGATCTGGGCCGATCCGGGGATGCGCTCGTTGGTCTGCGGCGCGGACTGCACCACCCCGTCGAGCACGATCGCGACCTGCTTGCCGATCGTGCTCTCGGTCAGCTTGGTGAACTTGTTCTGGCCCGAACCGGTGAACTCGACGTTCACGACCCACTGCCCGGTGGTGACGCCCGTGGTCCCGCCGCCGCCCTGCAGGCCCGCGGAGGCGGTCTTCACATCCGTCCCGACCACCGTGGCCGGCTTGAGCAGGTACTTCGTCGTCCCGGTCCGGTCACAGGCGGCGGTCCAGTCCTGCGGGCGGTCGGTGCTGACCGAGGCCTTGCGGACGTCGGCCGCTGCGCACGTCAGCGACTCGTAGCGAGCGAACACGTCGGCGGGCGGGCTGTCCCCGGCCGGCGCGGTCGACCCGGTCGCCGCCGGCGTGGGGGCGGCCGAGACCGCCGGAGAAGCCGAGGCCGCCGGAGAAGCCGAGGCCGCGCTCACCGCGGGCGTGCCCGCGGCGGCCAGCGACACCGGCTGGGCGATCAGGCCGCGGCCCGTGCCGTCACCGAGTGCGGCCGGTTTGTTCGACGCAGCGGGTGCCTGGGATGATGGCGCGATGCTCGGCGTGCTCTGGCT